>CAIVHG010000001.1 GCA_903905655.1 uncultured beta proteobacterium
CACAGTCACGTTCCCCGGCTGCATCGCCGGTACCCGACACATGACAACACTCGACGACCTCCATGTGGCCACAGACGAGCTCGCCGACCCAAACCGACACACAGCGCCCCGCTCGTTCCGGAACCGCTGCCCAAGCAGTGTCACCATCCCACCACCAGCCGCAGTCCATGTCGACGGCACAAGACGATCGATCGCAGCCTATCGATAATCGGCAGCCTGTAGCGCCGGATCCCGGTCGGCCAGGCATGCCGAGCGACAGCCCCAGCGCGCAACCCGTCGAAGCGCCCACACCGGAGCAGATCTCGCAGCGCTACCGGGACATCGAAGCCTGGCTCGATGCCAACCCCGGGTTCGAGCAGGGCATCGCCGGCGGAGCGGGCGCGCTTGTGGGGGCCAATCCATTCGCCGTTCCTGGCGCCGGCAGCGCGCGCGATAGCGGGTTCGTATCAGTGCCGGGGTTCGGACAAAGCCCCGGGATGGCCGCGCTCGGCAGCGATACCCTGAGGCCACTGCAAGGCATCAGTGAGGGATACACAGCGCTAGGTTTGATGTAGGAATGCGGAAGTCGGCTTCTTGGTAAAGGAATTGAATAAGGAGCAGCTATAGAGCGAACTTGCTCGCTCAGGGTTTGGCTAGAGTGGTTTTGGATAGAGTGGCTTTAGCGTGCTTGTTCGCGCAGTGGGCTGAGGCGTTCGCGAGCACGCCTGCTCCTGCCAGGTAAGAGGTGAATCATGGCTTCATCGAGCAACCTTGCGTCACACCTTCTGCAGTTCAATGACGCTGAACCGTCGCCGCTGCCGCGCGCGGTGCTCTATGTTTTGGCGGGCCTGCTCGGCACCCTATTCCTTTGGGCGTATTTTGCGCCGCTCGATATCATCGCCGTTGCGCCGGGCAAGATCATCCCGCAAGGCTACCTGCAGATCGTGCAGCCCTCCGAGTCCGGCGTGATCAAGGAGATCCTGGTCACCGAAGGGGCGCAGGTCAAGGCGGGGCAGGTTCTGGCGCGCATGGACGCGCGCCTGTCGGAGGCCGACAGCCGGCAGGTGCAGAACGAATTGAAACTCAAGCGGCTGCAACTGCGGCGCATCGATGCCGAGCTGGGGCGCGTTCCGTGGCAGCGGCTCGCCGACGATCCGCCCGAGTTATTCGCGCAGGTGGAGGCGCAATTCCATGCGCACCGGCAAGCGCACCTGGGCGGACTCGACATCGAGAGGGCGCTGCTCGCCAAGGCCGAGCAGGATCTGAACAGCGCGCAGGAAATCGAAGCCAAGCTGCAAAAGACCATTCCCTTGTTCAAACAGCAGGAAGACGCCTACGATCAACTGGTCAAGGACGGGTTTGCCGGCAAGCTCATGCATGTGGAAAAGCAGCGCGACCGTATCGAGAAAGAGCAGGATCTGCGCGCGCAGCGGTTCAACATCGCCAGCTTGACCGCGACCATCAGCCAGGTAAATAAGCGCATCGCGCAAATCAGCTCGAGCTATCGCCAGCAATTGCAGAACGAGCGCATCGACGCCGAAGCGCATTATCACAAGCTGCGGCAGGATTGGGACAAGCAATCGCATCGGCATGCGCTGCTGGAGCTGAAGGCGCCGCAGGATGGGATCGTGAAAGATTTCGCCACGCACACGCTCGGCAGCGTCGTCGCGCCGGGCACGGTGGTGATGACGCTGGTGCCCGACGGCGACGGGCTGCAGGCCGAAGTCTGGGTGGCGCATCTCGATGCGGGTCTGGTCGAGCCGGGGCAGGCCGCCAAGCTGAAACTCACTGCGTATCCGTTCCAGCAATACGGCATGTTGCACGCGCGCGTCCGACACGTGAGCCCCGACGCGAGCGAACCGGCGGAGCAGAAAAACGCAAAGAGCGCAGGCATCCAGAATCAATCGGCGTCCGGCTTTCGCGCGCTGATCGAATTGCCGCAGACTTTCATCGAAGCGCAGGGCAAGCGCTTCAGGCTTTCGCCGGGGATGCAGGTTAACGCCGAAATCAACCTTGGCACGCGCACTGTGCTGCAGTACTTTCTTTCGCCCATTCAAAAGACGCTGCACGAAGCTGGACGCGAACGGTAATGCGGTCACGGACTCAGGTATAGTCTCGTGCCTGCAGCCCATGATCCTCTTCCTCGCCACGATTTTTCTCAGCGCCTTCCTGCTGTTTCAGGTGCAGCCGCTCATCGCCAAGTTGATTCTGCCCTGGTTCGGCGGCTCGGCGGCGGTGTGGACTACCTGCATGCTGTTCTTTCAAGTCTTGTTGCTCGCGGGGTATGCGTACGCCCACGGCCTTGCGCACCTGCGCTCGCGCTCGCTGCAGCGCC
>CAIVHG010000002.1 GCA_903905655.1 uncultured beta proteobacterium
CGACGCAGCGGCACGCGGCGTGCGCGTGGTGCTGCTGTTGCAGGGCAAGGTCGAGTACCTGCTCTTGCATTACGCGACGCGCGCGCTCTACGGCAGCCTGCTCGATGCCGGCGTTGAAATCCACGAGTACCACCATAGCTTTCTGCACGCCAAGGTCGCGGTGATCGACGAACACTGGGCGACCGTCGGCTCATCCAACATTGACCCGATGAGCCTGCTGCTGGCGCGCGAGGCGAACGTGATGGTCGAAGACCGGGAATTCGCGCGCACCCTGCGCGCCAGCCTCGATCAGGCGATGAAGACCGGTGCCCGCAGCATTCAGCGCGACAGCTGGCGCAAGCAGCCGCTGACGTCGCGCCTGCTGAGCTGGATCTGTTATGAATTTACGCGCTTTCTGATCGGCTGGTCTTCCTACGGCCGCGCCAACGAGTTTCAGTAGACGGGGGTCTCATGTTACAAGCCCATCACGCCGCGGGCAGCGTGCCGCCACCCGCGCCACCCGCCGTGCGCCGCAACGAATGGCGCAATGTGCGGCTGCTGTTTCCCTATCTGTGGGAGTTCAAGGGCCGGGTGGCGATCGCGCTGACCTTTCTGGTAACGGCGAAGCTTGCCAACGTGGGCGTGCCGCTCATATTGAAACAAGTGATCGACCGGCTCGATACGGCAACCGCGATCGCGGTGCTGCCGCTCACGCTGCTCGTCAGTTATGGCGCGCTGCGCTTGTCGACCACGCTGTTTGCCGAACTGCGCGACGTGGTGTTCGTGCGTGTCACCCAGCGCGCGGTGCGCCGTGTTGCGTTATCGGTGTTCCGCCATCTGCACAGCCTGAGCCTGCGCTTTCACCTGGAACGCCAGACCGGCGGCGTGTCGCGCGACATCGAGCGCGGTACGCGGGGCATCGGCACGCTGCTCTCGTACATGCTGTTCTCCATCATCCCGGTGATCCTGGAATTCAGCCTGGTCGCGGTGATCCTGCTCACCCGTTTTGACTGGCGCTTTCCGGCGGTGACCTTCGTCGCGGTCGCGGCGTACATCGGTTTCACCGTGCTGGTCACCGAGTGGCGCATGGACATCCGGCGCCAGGCCAACGAGCTGGATTCGAAGGCCAACACACGCGCCATCGACAGCCTGCTCAACTACGAGACCGTCAAGTATTTCAACAACGAGGAATACGAAGCGCAGCGCTACGACGAGAATCTGCGCTATTACGAGTCTGCTGCCGTCAAGAACGAGATGTCGCTCGGCGTGCTCAACATAGGCCAGAGCTGCATCATCGCAATCGCGGTGACGCTGCTGATGATCTTTGCTGCGCAGGGCGTGGTTGCCAAGAGCCTGACGCTGGGCGATTTGGTGCTCGTCAATGGGCTGCTGATCCAGCTCTACATACCGCTCAATTTCATGGGCATGGTGTACCGCGAGATCAAGCAATCGCTCGCCGACATGGACCGCATGTTCAGGCTGCTCGAGCAGAACCGCGAGGTGCAGGACCGGCCGGGGGCGCTGGCGCTCTCCACGGAGCACGCGCATGTGCGCTTCGAGCATGTAGACTTTAGCTATGACCCCAAGCGGCACATACTCGAGGATGTGAGCTTCGAGATCGCGGCCGGCGCCAAGGTTGCGGTCGTCGGTCACAGCGGTGCCGGCAAGTCGACTCTGGCGCGGCTGCTCTATCGGTTCTACGACGTGAGCGGCGGGCGCATCACCATCAACGATGTCGACATTCGCGACTTGATTCAATCGAGCCTGCGCGGCGCCATCGGCATCGTGCCGCAGGACACGGTGCTGTTCAACGACACGATCTACTACAACATCCGCTACGGCCGCCCGGAGGCGACGCGCGCGGAGGTCGAAGCCGCAGCTCAGGCAGCGCACATCCACGAGTTCATCATGAGCCTGCCGGACGGCTACGAGGCACGCGTGGGGGAGCGCGGCCTCAAGCTTTCCGGCGGCGAGAAGCAGCGCGTGGCGATTGCACGCGCCGTGCTGAAAAACCCGCGCATCATGATCTTCGACGAGGCCACTTCGGCGCTCGATTCCGCCACCGAGCAGGCGATCCAGTCGGAGTTGACGCGCATCGCGCAGGGCCGCACCACGCTGGTCATCGCCCACCGGCTGTCGACCGTGATGGACGCCGATCAGATTCTGGTCATGGAGCACGGGCGCATCGTGGAGCGCGGCACGCCGCGCGAGCTGCTCGAGCGCGGTGGTGTCTATGCAGAGATGTGGGCGCTGCAACAGCAGGAAGACGCCGAGCGCAACGGAGCCGCAACCGGCGAAGTTGCGGTCGCCGCAAGTTAGCGAGTTATTTCGCCAGACACACGCGGTTGCGTCCGGTTTTCTTGGCTTCGTAGACCGCTACGTCGGCGGCCTTCAGCAGCGCATCGATCGTCGTATTGGTCGCGCTGCGCGACGCAACGCCGATGCTGATGGTGACCCGCGCCCTGAACCCGGCATCGCTGGCGATGATGTGCTCGGCCACGGCTTTGTTGAGGCGCTTGCCGACGCCGTCGGCTGCGGCGCTGGCGCTGGTATCGGAACAGATCACCAGGAATTCTTCTCCGCCCACGCGGCAGATCACGTCCTCGGTGCGTAGCGTAGCCTTGAGCACGGTTGCTACGCTGTGCAGCACGAGGTCGCCGCCGTCGTGGCCATAGGTATCGTTCACGTGCTTGAAATAATCGATGTCCACCAGCAGGCAGGACAGCGGCCGGTTGCTGCGAACCGCGCTCGCCCATTCCTGCTTGAGCCGCTCCATGGCGTAGCGCCGGTTGGGCAGGCCGGTCAGGATGTCGGTGAAGGCAGCTTCCTCCCAGCGTTGATTAGCGGTGGCGAGCTCTTTCACATAGCGATGCACTTCCTGCATCTCGCGTTTCACTTCCTGTTTCAGCGTGACGATGCGCCGCCCGGCGGAGACCCGCGCTTCGAGGGCGCGGGTGTTGAATGGCTTGACCAGGTAATCGTTGCCGCCCGCCTCGAACGCAGTCGCGACGGAGTGTTCGTCCTCGTCGGCCAGGGTAACGATCGCATATCTTTCGCTGCCGCCTTCCAGCCCGCGCATGCTCCGTAGAAATTCGCCCGCGTCCATGCCGGGCAGCGTAAGGTCGGTGATGACAATGTCCGGATTCATGTCGGTCAGTGCATGCAGGGCTTCCTCTCCGCTCGTCGCGGTGCGCACCTGGTGGGATTTCTTTAATACTGCGGCGACTGATTCCACCAGCGCGGCATCGTTGTCTGCGATCAGAATGGAGCACGAGTCGGCCGGGGGGCGCGCGGCTGAGTGATAACCGGCAGCCGCCAGATAGGAGGTCTTTAGCGCCCGCTCTTCCAGTTCCGCGATCGGCGCCAGCGTCTGCACCGGGACATTGAGCACCTGTCCCCACTCGAGCCAGTCATGGGTGAGTTCGGCATCCATGCCGATCAGGGTTTCCTTGTCCAGGCCGAGCTTTTGGCCGTGCTCGAAAAATCGCGGGAGCATCGCCTGCCGGGTCGCATCGTCGGACACGCACATGAGCGCCCACAGACCGGCGAAGTGCAGTTGGTGCACCAGGGCGTAGTGACGGGAACCCGCTTCGAATGGCGCGGCTTCGGGGTTTTCCTGATAGTACGCTGCGTCCACCATGATCTTGGGAAGTTTCCAGTCCTGCAGCAGCGCGGCGGTGAGCTCGTTGTGGTCGGTGGCGAAGGATTTGCGTTCGAGCTGGTAGAAATCATCGCGGCTGCTGTCTGCGACTCCCAGCAGTCGGCCGTACTCCTTGGGAAACAGAGTGGCGAGCGCGAGCCGCCCCACGCGGGAGAGCATGCCGCAGCTGAAGCCGTCCTCGGGCGTGAGCACTTTGCTCGAGCGGCACAGCAGCTGGGAGGCGCAGCCGGCGGCGAGCGAATGCGACCAGAAGCGGCGATAGTCGAAGCCGGAGCACGAGCCCTCGGAATAATTCGAGATGATGGAAAGCCCGAGCGCGAGCTGGCGCACCACGGCGAGCCCCAGGATAGACAGGCCGTCGAAGGCCGTGGCTACGCTGCGGCGCGCGCCGATGCCAGGAGAGTTCGCAAATTTCAGGACGCGCCCCAGCAGCGCGGGATCGGCCTGCACGACTTTGGCCACCTCGGTAATCGTCACGTCCTCGCTTTGCGTCATGCTCATGAGGGTCAGCGCAACGCCGGTCGGCGACGGCAGCTTGCCGGAAGTCTTGAATTGCTCAAATCGGGACTGTTCCCTCTCGGGCATGTTCATGTTGAGACTCTCATTCTGTGGCGATGCGCTGCGCAGGTACGAGCGCGGACGCTGCACGGCGTCTCATTGCTATTTCGGCGGGCGCAGCGTTTTCTGAAGGCCGCCAATTTGTGGGGATGGGTTCTAGTGAAAATCCCTGCTTGCAACGGCAAGCCTGCCCAGCAATGCGCTCAAATCGATGAGCCGCTTTGCGATCAGGTGTACGACTTCTCCCTCGCGCTCGAGTGTGCCGTAGACGCCCAGCAGCCGCGCGCCCAGGAGTTCGCGCCGTTGCTGGTGCGCGATATCGCGCCACACGATGATATTGCTGCTGCCGGTTTCGTCTTCCAGCGTGACGAAGATAACGCCCGAGGCGGTATCCGGGCGCTGGCGTCCCACGACCAGCCCGGCTACGCGCACCGGCCGCCCGTGTGCGCGGGTGCGCAACTGTGCGGCGCTGGCATAGCGCAGTTCTGCGAGCCGCGCTCTCAGCAGTGCGAGCGGATGGCGGCCCAGGGTTAGGCCCAGGCTCGCATAGTCGGCAATGAGTTCTGCGCCTTCGCTGGGAGGAGCGAGCAGCGGCATAGCTTCCTGAGCCTGCGCTGCCGCGAGCAGCGGAGTAGTCGCTTCCACGCCCGCTGCCGCCCAGTGCGCAAGCCGCCGGTGCGCGGTGAGCGAGGCGAGTGCATTGCTGGATGCGAGCAGCTTCAGTTCGCCTTTGTCGAGCTCAGCGCGCCGCGCGATATCTACGACCGAGGCGAACGCGCCTGCGGCGCGTGCCGCGACGATGCGCTGCACCGTTTTTTCGGCGAGGCCGTGGATCACGCACAGGCCGAGGCGCACTGCAGGCGCGCAGCCGGGATCGTACTCGAGCGTGCATTCCCAGGCGCTCGCTGCCACGGCTACCGGCCGCACTGCTACGCCGTGACGCTGCGCATCCTGCACCAGCTGCGAGGGCGCGTAAAAACCCATGGGCTGGCTATTGAGCAAGGCGGCGAGAAAGGCAGCCGGTTCGTGGTGCTTGAGCCATGCCGAAACATAGACCAGGAGCGCAAAGCTCGCCGAGTGCGATTCGGGAAAACCGTATTCTCCGAAGCCCAGAATCTGCTTGTATATTTGTTCGGCGAACTCGCGCTTATAGCCGCGCGCCAGCATGCCAGAGATCAGGCGCTGCTCGATCTGCTCGAGTCCGCCCTTGCGATGCCACGCTCCCATCAGGCGCCTCAGCTGGTTGGATTCGCCGGGTGTGAAGCCGGCGGCGACGATCGCCAGCTGCATGACCTGCTCCTGAAAGATTGGCACGCCGAGCGTGCGTTCCAGCACCTGCTTGACGGCATCGCTGGGATAACTCACCGCTTCGAGCCCGCGCCGCCGGCGCAGATAGGGATGCACCATGCCGCCTTGTATCGGACCCGGGCGCACGATGGCCACTTCGATCACCAGATCGTAAAACGTGGCGGGCTTCAAGCGCGGCAGCATGCTCATCTGCGCCCTCGACTCGATCTGGAATACCCCCACCGTGTCCGCGCGCTGCATCATCGCGTAGACTTCTGCATCCTCGGTGGGCACGTCGGCCATGGTCAGCTCGCTGCCGCGGCGTGCACTCACCAGCGCGAGCGCGCGCCGGATGGCGGTCAGCATGCCCAAGGCAAGCACATCGACTTTCAGCAGGCCGAGCGCATCGAGATCGTTTTTGTCCCACTGGATCACGCTGCGCCCGGGCATGGCTGCATTCTCGATCGGCACCATCCTGGAGAGCGCGCCGCGCGACAGCACGAAGCCGCCGGTGTGCTGTGAGAGATGGCGCGGAAATCCGATCAGCGTGGCGGCGAGCCTCAGCAGGTGCAAGATCTGCGGGCTGTCGCCGGAGAATCCGGCTTCGGCAAGCCGCTCGCTCAGGGTGTTCTGCTCGTCGCGCCAGGCGAGCGCTTTGCTCAGGCGCTCCACCTGCGGCAGATCCAGGCCGAGCGCCTTGCCCACGTTGCGCACCGCGCTCTTGGTGCGATAGGTGATGACGGTCGCGGCCAGCGCTGCGCGGTCGCGGCCGTATTTGGCATACAGGTACTGGATCACTTCTTCGCGCCGCTCGTGCTCGAAATCGACATCGATGTCGGGCGGCTCGTTGCGTTCGCGCGAGATGAAGCGCTCGAACAGCATGCTCATGCGCCCGGGATCGACTTCGGTGATGCCGAGCGCATAGCACACCGCGGAATTGGCAGCCGATCCGCGCCCCTGGCACAGGATGCCGTGTTCGCGCGCGAATTTGACGATGTCGTAGACGGTCAGAAAATACGGCTCGTAGCCGAGCTCTGAGATGAGCGCGAGCTCGTGCTCGATCAGTTTGCGCACTTCCGCTGGCACGCCGTCCGCAAAACGCCGACGCAGCCCCTGTTCAGTCAGCGCGCGCAGGTGCGCGGTTGGTGTGGAACCGTGCGGCACCACTTCTTCGGGATATTCGTAGCGCAGGCAGTCGAGTGTGAAATCGCAGCGTTGCGCGACGTTCAGTGTTTCCGCGATCAATGCCGGCGGGTAGAGCTGTGCCAGTCGCATGCGCATGCGCAGATGGCGCTCGGCGTTGGGATAAAGCGCATGCTGTGCTTGGGCGACCGGAATACCCAGGCGTATCGCGGTCAGCGTATCCTGCAGCGCGCGGCGCGAGCGCAGGTGCATGTGCACGTCGCCCGCCGCTACCAGCGGCAGCTGCGATTCCCTGCTCAATGCTGTGAGCTGCGCAAGCCATGCGCGGTCGTCGGGCCCGCACAGGAGTTCAGCCGCGATCCAGGCGGCGTGCGGAAAGCGTTCGCGCAGCCGCTGCGCGTGCTGCAGTGGCGATGCGCAATCCGGCGCCGGGATCATGAGCGCCAGGCAGCCTTGTGCCCCGTGATCGAAATCACTCCAGCCGATGCGGTAGCTGCCTTTGTCGCTGCGGCGCCGCGCGCAGGTGATGAGCTGCGAGAGATTGCCGTAGCTGGCGCGGTCGGTGGCGAGCAGGGCGAGCGTGGGGCCGTCGGAGAGCCTGAATTGCGCGCCGACGATCAGCTTCAGCTGCTGCTGTTTGACGGCGCCATGCGCCCGTACGATGCCGGCCAGCGAGCATTCATCGGTGAGAGCGAGCGCCGCATAGCCGAGCGCGGCCGCACGTGCGACCAGTTCCTCAGGGTGCGAGGCGCCGCGCAGAAAAGTGAAATTGCTGATGCAGTGCAGTTCGGCATACGCCGGCAGCAGCTCGTGCATGAGGCTCGCGCACGGTTTATCCGAAGATGCCGTGCAGGTACCAGCCGCCGGGCCGCCGCCGTTCGCGATAGATCCACAGCGTCGAGCAATCGGGCGCGCGTGCAACGAAATAATCACGCTTCATATCGCACTCGTCCCACCAGCCGGATTCGATGCGTTCGGGACCCGTGATGAGGGCGAGCGGATCATTTTTGTAGTGCGGCTGCGCGCCGATTTCAGCAAGCGGGCGCGGTTCTTCGAGCAGCCACAGCGGACGCGGCTGCGCATGCAGGCGCGCACTCGCGGTGCCGGGAGCGGTACGCTCCCAGGCGCGATGCGGTCGGTGCTCGCTGCGTGTTGCAAGTCCGCTCACCGCTTGCGTTCCGAGCCGCGCCTGCAGGCGCTCTACGAGCTGCGTCCAATCTCCCGTCACACGCGTGTGATCATCTAACAGCTCGCCGCTTTCTCCACACAGCGCGAGTATGTCCGGGGCTTCTAGTCCGATGCGGCACACCGGCGCGGCCAGTTGATGCGCTGCCAGGCGGTCGCGCACCAGGGTCAGGAGCCGCTGTGCATCGCGCGTGGGCGTGACCAGTCCGATCTCGATGGCGGTGGACGCTGCTTTGCCGTGCGTGAGCATCAGGTTGAAGTGCTGCACGCCGGCGCAGCGCGCGCTGAGATAACCTGCAAGCTGGGTGATCAGGCGCTGGATCGCAAACAGCAAAGCTTCAGTGCCGGCGACTTCGGTTGCGAGTTCGAGCTCAGCCTTGAAGCGCGGTGGGGCGGTATAGAAGCGGCGCGCTTCCGGGAGCATGCCCAGGGCGCGGTCGAGCTGATCGCGCAACTCGCGACCGCCGCGGCGGGCAACGCCCTCGCGCGGCAGCCGCAGCACGTCGGCGATCGATTGCGCGCCGATCGCAGCGAGTATTTCCCGGGTTGCGGGCGTGCAATCGAGTGCAGTCACCGGCAGCGGCGCAATGGTGCTCTCTATCAGGCGCTTGCAGGAGACGACCTGCCCGGTGCCGGCGCGCGCCAGCAGCCAAGCGGCGGCGACTGTGGGCGCGCATGCGCACTCTACTGAGTAGCCCATGTGCGCGCAGCCGTGCCTGATCGATGCGAGGATCGCCTTGATGCCGCCTAAAAGTTTCAGGCTGCCCTCGATTTCGAGCAGCAGTCCTGAGGGCGGCTGCAGCGAAACGCTGGGCGTGTACTGTCCTGCCCATTGCGCGATTTTCTCGAGCGCCTGCGCCTCTGAGTTCAGATCGTGCACTCGGTGGTTGAGGTCGGGAGCGAGTGCACAGGCGGCCGATAACTTCATGCCGGGGCGTACGCCACGGGCGCTGGCGGCGGGATTACAAACCAGGATTTTCCCGCCGTCGCTGGTCGCCCACGGATCAAGCCGTGCTGAGAGCTGCGGGAAAGCTTCCAGCGGCAGTTGCGGGAAATTGAGGGCGATCCATAACATGGTGAGTACTCCGGTTCACGGCTGCGGGCGGCCGCAGCAAGATGGGGTGTGCAAGGTGTGCGCCCCGCCGTTTTAAAATCCGCACTGCGAGCATGCCTTCCTCGCAATGCAGGCTTAACCGCAGCGCCGCGGGCGTGGCTGTGCCGGCGGCGCAGGGCGGACGGAACAGGACGGCAATTCCGTGGTGGGATTCGGCAGCAATTTGCAGGCGGCGCAATTGCGGATAAGCCACTGCTCCGGGCCACGCCAGCACGGCGCCACAAGCGCGCGAGCGCAGCGCCTGTTCCATGGCCCACAATGTTTCCTTGAGCGTATGCGTCTTGATGAATAAGAGCCTGCCCAGATCGATGCCGGCAGCCTGCAGCGCGGGGGCATAGGGCAGGTGCGGCGGCGCGATCCAGGCCAGTGATCGGCCTTCATTAGAGAGGCGCGCAAGTGTATGGCCCAGGATGCGCAGTTCGCCTATGCCTTCATGCTGCGGCAGGATTTCGATGAGTGCGGTGGCGGGCCATCCGCCGCCGGGAAGCTCCGCGTCCAGCTCCATAAATCCAGTCGGCAGGCTGGGCGCACTGACGCGGCCCAAGTCGCTGCCTCTCCACAGGGCAGGATGCTGTGGCCAGTATGGAGCGTGTGCAATCACAACGCGCGGCCGCTGCGGATGATGCCGACACAACTGCCCTCGATGGCAAGCTCATCGCGCTTGAGGTCGACCACGATGGGAGGGTAGTCGGGATTCTCGGCGACGAGCTCCACGCGCTGGCCGTGTCTGTGCCAGCGCTTGATCGTCACTTCGTCGTGCAGCCTCACGACGACGATCTGGCCGGTGCGCGCTTCATGCGTGCGATGCACAGCAACCAGGTCGCCGTCCAGTATGCCGGCGTCTCTCATGCTCATGCCTCTTACCTTGAGCAGATAATCGGCGCGCGGCTCGAACAATGCCGGATCGATGCGGTAGCGCGTCTCGATGTTGGCTTCAGAAAGTATGGGGCTGCCTGCCGCCACGCGCCCGACGAGCGGCACACCGCGCTCTGCTTTCAGGCGTATGCCGCGTGCAGCACCGCCTGCCAATTCAATCGCTCCTTTGCGGGCGAGCGCTTTGAGGTGCTCGACTGCGGAATTGTGCGAATGGAAACCGAAGGTGCGCGCGATTTCGACGAGCGTGGGCGGGCAGCCGTTTTCTTCGATCGCGTCTTCGATGAACCGCAGTATCTGCGCCTGGCGCGGTGTGAGCTCTTCCATGGTCGGGCATCGCAATTCTGAATACTGTAATTAATTACAGTATATCGGCGATGGCCCATGCAAGTCAATAAACGGCAGCCGGGCGGCGCAAGTCCATGACAGCTAAGAAAAAGCCCGCTCAAGCGCGGGCTGCCGGGGGCGCTGTCGGCGTGCGCAGCATGCGTTTCAAGGCTGCGCTTTGTTTGGCCGTGATATGGAGCTATGCGGTGTGCTTGCTTGATCATGGAGCAACGGCCATCGCTTACGAAGACGCTGAGCGTCCCATCGTTAGGCGCAGTCGCAGTGCGTTTCTAGCACGCACCATCACGACGATACAGGAGATGGTCAAATGGATCGTTGCATCGTTGCATCGTTGCGCTCGATGTCATGCGAGCCGCGCACTGAAGAATGGTCGAGTGTGTGTAAGAGTTATCTTACATAGCCATAAATATCATGCACATTCACGCGCATCTCATGCCAAGATGCCAGTAGCGAGCTGCTAAAATCAGCTCCATGTTTCCGAGGGAAAATACATGCATGAGCTGCGATTGCCGCGTGATCCGCCATCGGGAGGCATAGCGAATTCCGATGCGCGCGATGGCGTGCCTGAGTCCAGGCAGGAAGACCACGCCAGAGACGAGTTTCTCGCAACCTTTGCCCATGAACTGAGAAACCCGTTGGCACCGATGCGCAATGCAGTTCACGTCCTGAGACTGCAGTCTGCGCTTACGCCCGATTCTCAATGGGCGCTGGATGTGATGGCACGGCAGATAAAGAACATGGCGCGGCTGATCGACGACCTGATGGACGTGGCGCGCGTCGGCCGCAATACTCTGGAGCTGCACAGGACGCAATTGGAGTTCGCGGACGTGGCCAGGCTTGCCATTGAAACGAGCCTGCCGCTGATCGAGGCGAACGGTCATGCGCTGATTCAAACATTGCCGCGGGAGCCGGTCTACGTGCGCGCCGACCGGATGCGGCTTGCACAGGCGCTGTCCAACATTCTCAACAATGCGGCCAAGTTTACTCCGACGGGAGGTTGCATCGCGCTGGCTGCGGAGGTGCAGGGGGGCTGGCTGGCGATTGCAATCTGCGACAACGGGATCGGCATCGATGCCGCGCTGTTGCCACGGATTTTCGAAATGTTTTCCTGCGGTACGCAGCCGTCGGAACGGATGGTGGGCGGGTTGGGGATCGGGCTTACGCTCGTCAAACGTCTTGTCGAGTTGCATGGCGGAACGGTACACGCGAACAGCGCGGGCGTAGGCCGCGGCAGCGAATTCGTCATCCGGCTACCGGTGTTGAAAAGGCCGCTTGCTGCCGAGCCGGCGCCGGTATTCCATGCAGCACCCGCCGCACCGCGCCGCATACTGGTGGTCGATGACCACAAGGACACTGCTGACAGCCTGTGCGTGCTGCTGCAAGCAAACGGGAACAGCGTGTGCACGGCGCCCGACGGCGAGGCCGCGCTTGAAGCGGCCTTTCGTTTCAGGCCCGACGTGGTCCTGCTCGACATCGGGCTGCCCAAGAAAAACGGCTATGAAGTCGCGCGCACCATCCGTCAGCAGCAGTGGGGAAAAGAGACCCTGCTGGTGGCGATCACCGGCTGGGGGCAGGAGAGCGATGAGGCGCGTGCGGCAGATGCCGGCTTCGATCAGCACCTGATCAAACCCATAGATTTGGACGCTTTGCATGACCTACTTGCCACCTAGGAGCGTCGTTCTGGTTGAGCGTGGCGTTCCGCAATTCGTGCCACGGGTGGACCTCTGAAACAAGCTGATTTTTCCTTCGTGCAATACGCGTGCGATCCCCACTGCGGGGCGAGGACCAGAGTGCCGTGATGCTTTCGTTTATATCGATGCGCAGCGGCACGCTGCGCGGCCTGAAGTACTCGGTGCGCCAGAAGCTGATGATGATCGTGCTCGCCACGACCCTGACGGCTTTGCTCGTCGCCGGCGCGGTGCTGGTGATCTTCGACCTGCGCAACTACCAGCAGTCACTGGTGGACGATCTTACGACGCAGGCGGATATCGTGGGCCGTGCGAGTGCGGCGGCGCTCGCGGGCCA
>CAIVHG010000003.1 GCA_903905655.1 uncultured beta proteobacterium
ATCGGCACGATGATCAACAGTTTCAATCGGCTGCTGGCCACCTTGGGCGAACGTGAGAAAACACTGCGCGAGAGCGAGTTGCGCAGCCGGTCGATCACTCAGACCGCCCACGAAGCCATCATCACCACCGACAGCGCGGGAAATATTGTCAGCTGGAACAACGGCGCCGAGATCATTTTCGGCTACGCGGCAATTGAGGCCATGGGGCAGCCGATGACCCTGCTGATACCGGAGCGCTACCGCGAAGGACATCTCGCGGGTATGCATCGCATGCGCTCGGGTGCGGCGGCCCGTACCCTGGGCAAGACGCTTGAATTGCATGGGATGCGCAAGGACGGAAATGAGTTCCCGCTGGAACTCTCGCTCGCCAGGTGGGCGAGTGCCGAGGGTTGGTTCGTCACGGGCATCATCAGCGACATCAGCGAGCGCAAGCAGGCGGAAGCGGCCCTGCAAGCGGCAGCCGAGCAGTTTCGCGGGCTAGTCGAGCAGTCGATCGCCGGCATCTACATCGTTCAGGACGGCAAGTTTGCCTACGCGAATCCGCGCTTCGCCGAGATACGCGGCTACCAATCCGCGGACGAGCTGATCGGCCGCGACCCCCTTTCGCTGGCCGCCGAAAAGGACCGCGCCATGATTGTCGAGAATAATCGCCTGCTGCTCTCTGGCGAAGTGCGGAACATGGGCTACGTCTTCACCGCGCTGCGCAAGGACGGCTCGACCACCGAAGTCGGCATCCACGCCGCCTATGCAACCTACAAGGGCCGGCCGGCGGTCATCGGCCTCATGCAGGACATTTCCGAGAAAATTCGCGCCGAGGAGAAGATCCTGCACTATATGGCGCAACTCGAGGCGGCGTTCAAGAGCGCTGTGCAGATGGCGACGAGCCTCTCCGAGATGCGCGATCCCTACACCGCGGGCCACTCGCGGCGGGTGGCCGAGATCGCGACGGCGCTTAGCGCCGAACTGGGGTTCGACGCGCAGCGGCAGGAGGGAATGCGCATCGCCGGCTACCTGCACGACATCGGCAAAATCAGCGTGCCAAGCGAGATACTCGCCAAACCGGGCAGGCTCGAACCAATGGAGTTCGACTTGATCAAGGAGCACGCCCATTGGGGCTACAACATTCTGAAAGACGTCGAGTTTCCATGGCCGGTGGCCAAGGTTGCGCGCCAGCACCACGAGCGCATCGACGGCAGCGGCTATCCGCAAGGCCTGAAGGGCGAGGAGATGCTGCTGGAAGCGCGCATCTTGGCGGTGGCGGACGTCATGGAAGCAATGTCCTCCGACCGGCCCTACCGACCGGGCCTTGGCATCGACGCGGCCCTGGCAGAGATCGAGCGGGGGCGCGGTACTCTCTACGACCCTGTCGTGGCCAATGCGTGCCTGAATCTATTCAGGGAGAAAGGATACGCAATCCCTGCGTAGTCCGCGGCTGCAGTAGGTAGTCGTCCGCTGCCGGCGCAAGCAGCCATTCGATCATCGTGAGCTTCGGTGGCCGCATTGGGTCGGGTACTGGGGAACCTTCAACGCCATCGCAAAGGGAAATAATGCTATCCACATCCCAACCGGATTGCTCCGGCCCCGAGCAGTCCCGGCTAGGCACCATCCTGGTCGCGAACGGTTACATTACCCGCGCCCAGCTCGAAGACGCTTTGCACCGACAGAGGGAAACCAAGCGACTGCTCGGCGAAGAACTGATCCATGCTGGTCATGCAACCGCGGAGCAAATCAACCACGGTTTGTGGCTGCAACGCAAGCTAATCGCCTGCGCGCTTGCCGTAGCGGTGGGCGTTGCCCCGCTTGGGGGCCTTGTGTCTATGGTCAACGCTGGTCAATTGGCTGCGGCCATGCCGGTCTCGGCCGTGGTGCTCCCGCAGGCAAAAATTCATATTGTCGCTCAGCCGGCGCAACTTAAGATTACGGAGGCGGACGTCTCGCGCGGTAGCGTCGAGGTTTCCGCCGGATCGCGATTTTCAGTGACCACAAACACCGCTGTTTTAGTGAAAAATATATAGGTTATCGGAATAATGATCAACAGAGAGAAACCCGATGCCTGAACTTCCGGAAGTCGAAACCACGCGGCGCGGACTGCTGCCGCATGTGGAAGGCAAGCTCATCAAGGCTGCGGTGGTGCGCAGCCGCGCGCTGCGCCTGCCGGTGCCGCGCAATCTGGCGCGCACGCTCGCCGGCAGTACCGTGCGCAACATCGGGCGCCGCGGCAAATACCTGCTCTTCGACTGCGGCCACGGCACGCTCATCATCCATCTCGGTATGTCGGGCCGCCTGTGGCTGGTAAACGCCACGGTGCAACCGCAGCGCCACGATCATTTCGACCTGGTGATGGCAAGCGGCAAGATCATGCGGTTGCGCGATCCGCGCCGCTTTGGACTCATCGTGTGGCAGCGCGGCGACGCGCTCGCGCACCCGCTGCTCAGGGACATCGGACCGGAACCGCTGGAAGCGGACTTCGACGGCGCCTGGCTCTACCGCAACACGCGCAAGCGCTCAGGCGCGATCAAGAACGTGCTCATGGACAGCCACCTGGTCGCCGGGATCGGCAACATCTACGCCAATGAAACGCTGTTCAGCGCCGGCATCCATCCCGGCACTCAGGCGCAGCGCATCGGGCTGGCGCGCTACCAGGTGCTCGCCGATGAGATACGCGCTACGCTCACCCGCGCCATCGCGGCGGGCGGATCGAGCCTGCGCGACTATGTCGGCAGCGACGGTCAAGCCGGTAATTTTCAGAAGAATTTCAAGGTCTACGACCGCGCCGGCGCAGCGTGCTTTCGGTGCGCGGCGCCGCTGCGCATGCTGCGCCAGGGACAGCGCTCGACGTTTTATTGCGCCCGCTGCCAGAAGTAACGCGTATCGATCGGGCAGCAGCGGCAACGGCTTGCGTTTGAGCTAGCGCGCCTCGTTCATCACGCGACCGTTTGCGCGGTCAGGCGCAGGTACTTTGCGTGGAGATCCTCTTTGCTCTCCACGAAATCCGGATTGAGCGGGATGCAGTCCACCGGGCACACCACCACGCACTGCGGCTTATCGTGATGGCCCACGCATTCGGTGCAGCGCTGCGGGTCGATGACGTAGATTTCCTCGCCGGCAGAAATCGCATTGTTCGGGCATTCGGGCTCGCATACATCGCAGTTGATGCAGGCGTCTGTGATCATCAAAGCCATGCCCTGAACCTCAGCGCTGCGCGATCTTCTTTTTCAGGCAGCGCACGACATGGGGCGCGACGAATTTGCTGACGTCCCCGCCCATCGTCGAGATCTCGCGCACCAGCGTGGCCGAGATGAACAGATAGCGCTCGCCCGGAGTCATGAACAGGGTTTCGACCTCTGGATGGAGATTGCGGTTCATGCCGGCCAGCTGGAATTCGTAGTCAAAGTCGGATACCGCGCGCAGCCCGCGCAGCACGACTTTCGCCTTTTGCTGCTTCGCGAACTGCATGAGCAGCCCCGAAAATCCCGTCACCGTCACATTGCGGTGTCCGGCGAGCACCCGTCGCGCCATCGCCACCCGCTCTTCAAGTGTGAAGAACGGCTGCTTAGCGCGGCTGTCCGCGATGGCGACGATGACTTCGTCGAACAGGCCGCTCGCGCGGCGCACCAGCTCCTGATGGCCGAGAGTAATGGGGTCGAAGGTCCCCGGGTACACCGCTTTAAGCTTCATTGCCCGTCCATTTCAACAGTTGATGGATGACGGCGCCGGCGCGTCCAGCGCGATACACCTGCCACTGCGGCGCAAGCGGCGGGGCCTGCGCCGCCTCTACGTGTACGACACCGCCTGGAGCAAGGCGCGCTGCGAGCTGCGGCAATACCGACTGCAGGTAGTCTGCGCTGAACGGCGGATCCAGAAATACGATGTCATAAGATCCGCTGTCGGTGCGCAGGAATTCTAACGCATCCGCACGCTTCAGTTCCACCGCGCTCGCGGCGAGCAGGCGCGCATTGTCCTCGAGCGCCTTGTAGGCGGCGGCATCCCGCTCCACCATCACTACGCGCCGCGCGCCGCGTGAAGCAGCCTCGAACCCGAGGGCGCCGCTGCCAGCAAACAGGTCCAGGCACACGCGGCCTGTCAGGTCCTGGCCCAGCCAGTTAAACAGGGTTTCACGCACGCGGTCGGGAGTGGGCCGCAGCTCCGCACGTGGCGGGAAGGCGATGCGCCTGCTCCTCCAGGCGCCGCCGATGATGCGCACCTGATTTTTCTTGCCGCCGGCCGCAGGCGGACGGTGCGGCGCACTCACTCGGATTTGGCGCTGGCCCGCAGCATCGCTTCGTCGGCGCCTACCACCACCGTTTCAAGGTGTGCTGCATCAACATGCTGCGCAAATGCGCGCCGTATGTCGGCGACCGTCACTTTCTCCACATTGGCGGAGAAATCGTCGAGATAGGTGAGCGGCAACTCGTAAAAGCCGATCACGCGCAGATAGTCGAGCAGCTTGCGGTTGCTATCGATGCGCAGTGGAAAGCCGCCGACGATGTTTTGCTTGGCTGCGGTGAGTTCCTGTTCGGTGGGTCCCTGCGCGAGAAACTCCCGCACCGTGCTGCGCACGACCTCGAGGGCCGCCGCGGCCTGGTCCCTGCGCGTCTGGAGGCCGATTACGAACGGTCCGCGCACCTTGAGCGGCTCAAAATAACTGTAGGCCGAATATGCAAGTCCACGTTTGGAGCGCACCTCGTCGACGATGCGCGACACGAATCCGCCGCCGCCCAGAATGTAGTTTCCGACATACAGCGGAAAATAATCGGGATCGCCGCGGCGGATGCCGGGCGCGCCGACCAGCACGTGGCTCTGCAGCGCAGGATGCGCGATCGCGCGCGTCTCGGCGCGCTTGATATCCTCGACTTCGGGAAAGACCGCGGCACGGCCCGCACGCGGCAGGCTTGCGGTCAGCGCAGCCGCCAGCGCCTGCGCCTGAGCGCGGCTCACGTCGCCGATGATGGAGATCACTGCCTGGTCCGCGGCGTAATGGCTGCGATAGAAGGCCAGCACGTCATCGCGCGTCAGCCGCGCCACGCTGTCCGGCTCGCCTGCCGCACGCAGCGCATAGGGATGCCTGCCGTAGATGAGCGCGCTGAATGCCTTGTTCAGTATTGCTTCGGGTTTAGTATCCTGATCGCGCAGCGTGGCGATAACGCGCGCCTTCTCGCGCGCCAGCACCGCTTCGGGGAATACCGGGGCCTGCAGCACGCGCCCCAGTACATCGAGTGCCTGCTTCAGTTCATCGGCGCTGGTGAGCGTGCGCAGCGCCATGCCGCCACGGTCGGAATCGAAACGCCCATTCAGCTGGGCGCCGGTGTCCGCGACGCGGCGCGCAATTTCGTCCTCCGTCAGGCCAGCAGCGCCCAACCTGAGCAGCCGCTGTGTGAGCGCAGCGAGGCCGGACATTTCAGCGGTGTCGAAGACGGAGCCCGCCGGAAAATCGACGCTCACATCGAGCATCGGCAGATCGTGCGTTTCGATGAAATAGACGCGCGTGCCCGCGGCGGTCTGCCAGTGCTCGATCGGCGGAGTGGCGCGCGCAGGCGCCGCCATCAGACAGGCGCCCAGCAGGACGAACAGCAATGCGATTCTAGGGCTCACGGTTTACTCCTGTAGAGCGCGGCGCGCCGCCCGCGATTGGCTGCGGTGCCAGGGTGGCGACGGTCAGTGCATCGTCGCGCAGATATTTCCGGGCAACCTCCTGCACCTGGGTAGCCGTGACCTGTCCGAGCTTGAGCGTCATCAGATCGATCGCCTGGTAGGGATAGCCTGAGATCTCGAGCGAGCCGATCTGCGTGGCCTGGAAATAAATCGAATCGCGCTGGAATACCTTCGCTGCCACGACCTGCGATTTCACCCGCTTCAGTTCGTCCTCGCTCACGCCGTCGGCGGCGACGCGTTGGAGTTCGCGCCGCAGCGCCTGCTCCAGCACGTCGACGCTGACCCCGGTGTTCGGCACGCCGCTCACCAGAAACATGCCGGGGCCGCGCTGCGTACTCTCGTAGTTCGCGCCCACCGAAATCGCGATCTTTTGCTCACGCACGAGGGTGCGCGTCAGCCGCGCCGCGTCGCTGCCGTTGAGCACGCCGGTGAGTACTTCCAGCGCATAAGGCTCCCAGTCTTTAGCTACATCCTGCAGGATAGGAGCGCGGTAGCCCATGAGCAGCGAGGGTAGCTCGGCCGGCGCATTGACAGTCACACGGCGCACCCCGCGCTGGTCGGGTTCCGCCTGCGGCTTGCGCTCCGGCAACGGCCGCGGCTGCAGCTTTCCGAAATACTGTTCGGCAAGCTCGAATACCGCGCGCGGCTCGACGTCGCCGACCACCACCAGCAATGCATTATTGGGCGTATACCAGGTGTCGTACCATTGCCTGGCGTCGGTCCACTTCATGTTCACCAGATCATTCATCCAGCCGATTACGGGAGCCCGATAAGGATGCGCGGTGAACGCCGTCGCCATCAGTTGTTCGTAAAGCAGCGCACGCGGCTGGTCATCGGTGCGCAGGCGGCGTTCCTCCATCACCACCTGGATCTCCTTCTTGAACTCTTCCTCGGACAACGCGAGGCCCACCATGCGATCGGCCTCCAGGCGCAGCGCCAGCGGCAGCTGCGACTTGTGCAATTGCTCGTGATAAGCAGTCGCGTCGTTCGCCGTGAAAGCGTTCTCGCTTCCGCCGGCCGCTGCGACGATGCGCGAAAACTCGCCGGCCGGAAAAGCCTGGGTTCCCTTGAACATCATATGCTCCAGCACGTGAGCCACTCCGGTAGTGCCGTTGTGCTCGTCCATGCTGCCGGCCTTGTACCACACCATCGACACTACAGTCGGAGCCCGGTGGTCTTCCTTGACGATGACCCGCATCCCGTTGGCCAGCTTGTACGCCTGTGGCTCTACAGCGGCGTTCGCGCCTGTGCATATCCACAGGGCGCAAAATGCCGCACAGCGCAGAGCCAATTGATTGAACTGAGTTCGCATAGTTGATTTCGAGGGCACGGACCGGTGGTCGCGCCGCCGCTTTCCGGCTAAAATTTTGAATATTTTGCCCGCTTGAGCGCGCATACTGTAATCCGATTTGAGTTTTTTCGCTCAGGTTCTGACTAGAGGATCCATGTTTAGTTTCCGCAAAAAGGCCCCGGCCGAGAGCAGCACCTGGCGTGAACGCCTGAAAAGCGGGCTCGCGCGCACGCGCGAACTGTTGAACCGGGATATCTCCGAACTTTTCCGTGGCAGGAAGATCGACGCCTCCTTCTATGAGGAGCTCGAAAACACGCTGCTTGCCGCCGACGTCGGAGTCACGGCCACTGCATTCCTGATCGAGCGACTGAAAAGCGAAGCGCGCCGCGCCGGCTACGCGGATGCGGCGCAATTGAAAGACGGACTGCGCGCAGCACTGCTCGAACTGCTCGCCCCGATCGCCGTGCCCCTGGAGGTGAGTGCACATCGGCCATTTGTGATTATGCTGGCCGGGGTGAACGGTGCTGGTAAGACTACCTCGATCGGAAAGATCGCAAAATATTATCAGCAGGCTGGAAAATCAGTGCTGCTCGCCGCCGGAGATACCTTTCGCGCCGCCGCCCGCGAACAGTTGCAAGTCTGGGGCGAGCGCAACAACATCGCTGTCATCGCCCAACAGTCAGGCGACGCCGCGGCGGTCATATTCGATGCAATTGCGGCTGCGCGCTCGCGCGGCATCGACATCGTGCTCGCGGACACCGCCGGCCGCCTGCCCACGCAGTTGAACCTCATGGAAGAGATCAAAAAGGTGAAGCGCGTGATCGCCAAGGCGCAACCGGGCGCACCCCACGAAGTCCTGCTCGTGCTCGACGCGAATACCGGCCAGAACGCGGTGAGCCAGGTGCGCGCTTTTGACCAGGCGGTGGGCGTCACCGGCCTGGTGCTCACCAAGCTCGATGGAACAGCCAAGGGCGGAGTGATTTGCGCCATTGCGCAGCAGCACGCGGGCGAGCACAGCATTCCACTGCGGTTCATCGGGGTGGGTGAGAGCATCGATGACCTGCGTCCGTTCAACGCCGAAGAGTTCGTCGATGCGTTACTCGATTGAACGGCGCGCTGGCGTCATTCGCGCGACGCTGCTAATGTTGCAGCCGTGATTTCGTTCAGCCAGGTTTCCAAGCGCTACCCGGGCGGCCATCGGGCGCTGCACGACGTCAGCTTCACCGTTGAAACCGGCGAGCTGGTATTCGTGTGCGGACCCTCAGGCGCCGGCAAAAGCACGCTGCTCAAGCTGCTGGTCGCGATGGAGCGTCCCACCTCCGGCAACATTATCGTCAATGGACAGAACGTAGGCGCGCTGAAGCCGCGCGCCATCCCCTTCCTGCGGCGCAACTTCGGACTTGTCGTTCAGGATCACAAGCTGCTCTACGATCGCAACGTATACGAAAACGTCGCGCTGCCGCTAAGGATCCTCGGCTACCCAGAGAAGGGCGCGGCGCGGCGCGTGCGCGCGGCGCTCGACAAGGTTGGACTGCTCAAACACGAGCGTGCGTTGCCAATCACGCTCTCGGGCGGCGAGCAGCAGCGGCTGTGCATCGCGCGCGCGATCGTGCACCGCCCGAGGATATTGGTCGCCGACGAGCCGACCGGCAATCTGGACGCCGAATATGGCGCGGCGATCGGCGAACTCATTCGGGCGCTGCACCAGGTCGGGGTAACCATCATCATCGCGACTCACGATCAGACGCTGCTCGCGCAGCTCGCGCCGCGCGTGATCGCGCTCAAAGACGGAAAGCTGGCAGCATGACCCGGACGAATGCAGATCGCGTGAGGTGCGGATCATGATGGCGTGGCTCGCGCAGCACCGGCACGCCGTGGCGGCGGCATGCGCGCGCTTCGCTGCCGCCCCGCTGGGAACCGCGCTCAACGTGCTCGCGCTTGGCATTGCGCTAAGCCTGCCGGTTGCGTTGTTGGTGTTGATCGACAACCTGCAGAAGGGCGCCCAGCATATCACCGCTGAGCCTCAGCTCAGCCTCTACATGGACCTGTCCGCAACGCGCGAACAGGCGCTTGAGATCGGCAAGCGGCTCGCGTCCAATGCGGGCGTGCGCGGCGCCAGATTGGTCCCGCGCGAACAGGCATTGCAGGAACTGAAGCAAAACAGCGGGCTCGCCGACGTCATCGATACGCTCCCCGGCAATCCGCTGCCGGACGCCTACGTCATCGATCCCAGAGACGGGAGTCCGCCGGCGCTCGCTGCCCTGCGCAGCCAGTTTGCGGCCATGCCGCATGTGGCTCAGGTCGAGCTCGATGCGGCATGGGCGCGCCGGCTCGATGCCGGTCTGCGCCTGGGACGGCTCATCGTTGCGATCATCACCGCGCTGCTAGCGCTCGCGCTCATCGCCATCACCTTCAATACCGTGCGCCTGCAGGTGCTCACGCAGCGCGAGGAAATCGAGGTTGCAAAACTGATTGGCGCCACCGACACCTATGTGCGCCGCCCCTTCCTGTATTACGGCGCCCTGCAGGGCTGCGCCGGCGCCCTGCTCGGCTGGCTCATCGTGGCGGGCGGCGTGTGGCTCGTGAACCGCAATCTGGCCGAACTCTCCCAGGTCTATGCATCGCTATTCGAACTGCAGTACCCGAACCATACCGAGGTAATAGAGCTGGTGGCAGGAGCGATTGCGGTAAACTGGTTTGGCGCCTTCCTGTCGGTCGGGCGACACTTGACGCTGGTCGAGCCTGGCAGGCATTAAATCCCTGGTATCAAAGCGGTTTTCCTGGACTCTCGTGGCCTGTGCCGGAACTTTTGCCGCTGCTTGGCACTCTCAAACCGGGAGTGCTAAAATTCAATTTTGAAAGGGGATGACGATGAGTAAAAGCTACGCGTTGGCTATACCCTCGTTGACCGGAAGCCTGGAGACCTATGTCCAGACGGTCAACCGTTTTCCTATCCTCTCGCAGCAGGAGGAAACCGATCTGGCGCGCCGTTTGCGTGATCACGACGATCTCGACGCCGCCCGCCAGCTGATCGTATCGCACCTGCGCGTGGTAGTCGCCATCGCCCGCGGCTACATGGGTTACGGCTTGCCGCAGGCGGACCTGATTCAGGAAGGCAACATCGGCCTGATGAAGGCGGTCAAGCGCTTTGATCCGGAACGCGGCGTGCGCCTGGTTTCATTCGCCGTGCATTGGATCCGCGCGGAGATGCACGAATTCATCCTGCGCAACTGGCGCATCGTCAAGATCGCCACCACCAAAGCGCAACGCAAGCTGTTCTTCAATCTGCGCAGCATGAAGACGGGCATGAATACGCTCAGCAGCGACGACGTCAACGCGATGGCAAAACAGCTGGCAGTGAAGCCCGAAGAAGTGATCGAGATGGAAACGCGTCTGGGCGGCAGGGATATCGCCCTGGAGCCGCTTGCCGACGACGACGAAGACGCCTTTGCACCGATTTCCTATCTGGCTGAGGTGGACACCGAGCCCAGCGGCTTGCTCGAGCACGAGCAAACAGCGCGCCTCAAGTCAGAGGGTCTGGAAAAAGCGCTGGCCAGTCTTGACGACCGCAGCCGCCGTATCATAGAAGCACGCTGGCTGCATGAGGACAAGCATGCCACGCTGCACGACCTGGCCGCCGAATTCGGGGTATCCGCGGAACGCGTGCGTCAGATCGAAAACAAGGCCATGCAGAAGATGCGCGGAGCAATGAGCGCGGCAGCCTAAAGAAACCTCTGATTCACGATTAACTCCCGCACGGTTGCGAAGGTAGCTTTGCGGGATTTCTACGGCTGACTGCAGATGCAAACACCCAGCCAGCGGCCGCTATCCGCGAGCGTGGCTTTGACCTTTTGAAAGTTCAGCGCGACTGAACCTGCTGCCACTGCAGAGTGTGTCTCCTGCAGCAGCAGGCGCACGTCGTGCAGCATGGAAGTGGCGCTCGCCCCGTACTGTGCGAACAACCGCACCCGTCCTGCGGTATCAAATATGTAAGATCCGGCGGTGTGGTCCATCGAGTAATCGCCACCGGCCAGCGCTTGCTTCTGGTAGTACACCTTGAACTCCTTGGCGACCTTGGCAGTGGCCTCAGCATCCCCGCGCATGCCTAAAAAGCTCGCATCGAACGCAGGCACATAACGCGCCATCAATTCCTGCGTATCGCGCTCCGGATCGACCGTGATGAACACGACCTGCATGCGTTGCGCATCGCTGCCCAGCCCCTCCCTCACAACCGCGAGGTCGTGCAGGGTGGTCGGGCAGACATCGGGACAATGCGTGTATCCAAAAAACACGGCCACCACCTGGCCCTTGAAATCGGCGAGCGAGCGCAGCTTGCCGTACTGATCGGTCAACTGAAAATCGCGCGCAAACTGTGCGCCCGTGATGTCGGTCAGTTGAAATGCCTCCTGACTGCGCTGGGCATTGCAGCCACCCAGAAAAACCGCGAGCAGCGCGCACAGCCCGACCGCGGCATACCGCAGCAGGCTAGACATAATGGTCGACCAGCAGAGCCGCAAACAGCAGGCTCAGATAGAGGATGGAATACTTGAAGGTGGTGCGCGCAAGTTGATCGCTATAGTCGCGGTAGATGCGGACCGCGTAATAAAGAAAGACTGCGCCGAGAGCGATCGCAGCGCTGACGTAGACGAGCCCGCTCATGCGCGTGGCGTACGGAAGCAGCGTGACTGCCACCAGGATCACCGTGTAGAAGAGCACGTGCAGGCGCGTGAACTTGTCGCCGTGGGTCACGGGCAGCATGGGCACGCCGGCCTTGGCGTACTCATGCTTGCGGTACAGCGCGAGCGCCCAGAAATGCGGCGGCGTCCAGGCGAATATGATCAGGAACAGCAGCAAGGGTTCATACGAAACGCCGCCGGTGATCGCTGCCCACCCCAACACCGGCGGCATGGCGCCGGAGGCGCCGCCGATCACGATGTTCTGGGGCGTCATCGGCTTCAGCACCAGGGTGTAGAGGATGGCGTAGCCGACAAAAGTGGCGAGCGTCAGCCACATGGTGAGGGCATTGACGGCGAAATACAGGACAGCCAAACCAACGCCGCCGACGACCGCGGCAAACGCGAGTGCATGCTCCAGGGTGACGTCAGCGCGCGGCAGCGGCCGCCCGCGCGTACGCGCCATCATGGCATCGATCTTGTGCTCTACCACGCAGTTGATGACCGCTGCGGCGCCTGCCACCAATGCGATACCGATAGTCGCGGCGAACGCCGTCGCTGCGAAGCGCGCATCGAGCACTGCGCCCGGCACGGCGAGAAACATGCCGATCACGGCGCAAAACACAATCAGCGAAACGACCCGCGGCTTGGCGAGCGCAACGAAACGCCCCAACGTGAAACTGGCCTGCTGCCAGGCGAGCGAACTCATGCGGCCGAACCCTCCATCATCAATCCCGGCGCGGGCGTGCAACACACCAGATTTCCGTACATCAACCTATCCTCGAATTGGAAAGCAGCCGCTCCAGATCCTTGATCATGCGCATCGGATCCGCAGAGCGCGCATAGCGCAGCACCAGGTTGCCGAGTGGATCCACCAGGTAGACGTGATCGGCAAGCGCACCCTGAGCCGGCAGGCTTGCGAGCAGCGTGCTGCCCGCGGCGCGCACGATCCACGTTCCAGGATATGCAACGAGCGCGACGGCCGGCGGTGCGGCGTCATCGCTCAGCAGCCATACGCGCTCGACGCGCTCGCTGTTCTTGCCCAGCCCAAGCCGCAGCTGCCGCAGGGTGAACAGCTTTTGCCGGCAGTAGTCGTCGCATGCTGCGCGATCCACCATAATCAACACCCATTTGCCGCGCAGTGCAGAGAGCTCGAAAGGTGAGCCGTCCGCGAGCGCGAGGGGCGCATGCGGCAGCGGCGCCGTGGCAAGCAGCTCACCGTAATTGATATGACGAGCGGGAGGTGCAAAATAAAATGCCATATAGGACGCCACCACCGGCGCGATGCACAGCGCGGCAAGGAGCAGAAGCTCAAAGCGGCCGCTTCTTAACATGGGTGACCACGTAAAAAATTGCCAGCGTGATAGCGAGTGCGAACCATTGGAAAGCATATCCATAATGCATGTCGATTCCGAAATCGGGCGCCGGCCATTCACGCGCCAAGCCATCGCCCGCCTCATTTTCCTGCTGGATGACGATCGGCTGAAGCGCGATCGGCACTGCCGCCCGATAGCGTTCCAGCACGAGGTTTTGCCAGACTTTGCCCTCGGCCACATTGGGCGAGAGCTCGAAATAGCGCTTGGCCGGCACGGTCGCCCGGCCGCTTACCGTAACTTCGCCCACCGGCGTCGCCACCTCAGGCAGTATACCGCGGGCATTGGTTCCCGCGATCCAGCCGCGGTTGACCAGCACATAGCGCTCGCTGTCGCCGATGGCAAGCGGCATCACGACGTAGTAGCCGACCGCCCCGTTCAGCACTCGATTGTCGATAAAAATCCCATAGCGGGGCTCGAAGCGGCCGCGCACTTCAACGCGCCGGTTCAGAAAATCGTCGGCACTGATCGGGGCCGCCGGAAGCGCGATTCGCGCGTTGCGACTAGCGGCTGCGATACTGTCGCGCAGCACTTCCTTGGTGTGAGCACGCGTGAGCTGCCAGCAGCCGAGCGCCACCGCAAGCGCGACGCCCACGAGCGCACCCAGCGTGGGCCACAGGGTAGCCTTGAACTGCATGGCCATCGCTGGTCAGCGTGACCCGGCTACGTTACACTCGAATTCGCGCAAACTGAGGACCGCCATGAGAATTATCGTCCTGCTCTTCATCGTTCTGATCCTCGCCAGCCTCGGCTCGGCGCTCTACTTCATGATGCACGACAAGGGCTCTTCGACGCGCACTGCCAAAGCCCTGACCCTGCGCGTCATCCTGTCCCTCGTGCTGTTTGCCCTGCTGACGCTGGGATTCCACTTCGGCTGGTTCACGGGCAAGCTGTAAAAAAAGACGCCGCACATCAGGTGCGGCGCCGCGGGGCGCTACGTCCTCAGCGGGTGCGCTACAGCCAATAGAC
>CAIVHG010000004.1 GCA_903905655.1 uncultured beta proteobacterium
ATGATCTATTTCGACAAGCCCACGCAGTACCGGATATTGCAAAAGTTCGCGCCGCTGCTCGCGCCAGGCGGGCTGCTCTTTGCCGGCCATTCCGAGAGCTTCCATCACGCCGCCGACTTGTTCAGACCGTGCGGCAAGACTGTCTACCGTCGCGCCGGCGCACAGGGCGTTGCGGCATGATTCAGAGTTATGAGGAGCAACTCGCGGCCAATGTCTATTTCGACCGCAGCTTCAAACTCGAGACGGCGAAATTGCTGCCTGGAGAATATTACGTCACCGATCGCAACATGATGCTCGTCACCGTGCTTGGCTCGTGCGTGGCGGCGTGCGTGCGCGACCCCCGGCACGGCATCGGCGGCATGAATCACTTCATGCTGCCGGACAGCGCGGGCGACGGCGCCAGCCCGGTCAGCAATTCGGCGCGCTACGGGACCTACGCCATGGAGATACTGATCAACCAGCTGATCAAGCTCGGCGCGCGCCGCGAGGCCCTGGAGGCGAAGGTCTTCGGTGGCGGCAACGTGCTGCGGGGGCTGACCATCGCCAACGTCGGGCAGCGCAACGCCGATTTCGTGCTTGAGTTTCTGGCGGCGGAGCAGATTCCCGTGCGCGGGCGCGATCTGGTGGGAGAGTGGCCGCGCAAAGTTCATTACTTTCCCGCAGATGGACGCGTGCTCATGAAAAAGCTGCAACCGCCCATGCACAACGACACGATCTACGTGCGCGAAGTCGAATACCGGTCGCGTTTGGTCACTGCCAAAGTTGCGGGCGTTGTCGAGCTCTACGCCTGAGCCACTCCCTACGTAGCAGAGGACGTAATGGAAAAAATTAAGGTACTGATCGTCGACGATTCCGCCCTTATCCGCAAGGTGCTGACGGAGATCATCAACGGGCAGCACGACATGGAGGCGGTCGGCGCCGCGCCCGATCCGCTGGTCGCGCGCGAGATGATCCGGCAGCTCAACCCGGATGTGCTGACGCTTGACGTCGAGATGCCGAAGATGGACGGGCTGGATTTCCTGGAGAAGTTGATGCGGTTGCGGCCGATGCCGGTGGTGATGGTGTCCACCCTCACCCAGCGCGGCTCCGAGGTCACGTTCCGGGCGCTCGAGCTCGGGGCGGTGGATTTCATCGCCAAGCCGCGCATCGATATTGTGGCCGGGATGCAGAACTATGGCCGCGAAATCGCCGACAAGATCCGCGCTGCGATGTCAGCGCGCGTCAAGCGGCATGCGCCGGCGGTGGCGCCCAGCAATAACGCGGACGTCGTGTTGCCGGCGGTCGCGAGCCGCGTCGCTTCCACCGAAAAGCTGATCGTGGTTGGGGCGTCCACCGGCGGCACCGAAGCGATCAAGGAATTCCTGATCCATCTGCCCGCGGACTGCCCGGGCATATTGATCACCCAGCACATGCCAGAGGCGTTCACGAAATCCTTTGCCTTGCGGCTGGACAGCCTGTGCAAGATCTCGGTCAAGGAAGCCGAGCACGCCGAGCGCGTGCTGCCTGGACATGCCTACGTCGCGCCCGGGCACTCCCACCTGCTGCTCAAGCGCAGTGGCGCCAACTACATGACGGAATTGAGCCAGGCGGAGCCCGTCAATCGCCATCGTCCGGCAGTCGACGTGTTGTTCCGTTCCGCTGCCAATTACGCGGGCAGGAATGCGGTCGGTGTGATCCTCACCGGCATGGGCCGGGACGGGGCCGCCGGCATGCTCGAAATGCATCGCGCGGGCGCCTACAACTATGCTCAGGACGAGGCGAGCTGCGTGGTGTTCGGCATGCCGCGCGAAGCGATCGCTGCCGGCGCCGTCGATGAGGTCGTCCCGCTTGCGGAAATGTCGCGGCGCGTACTGCAGCATCTCACCGTAATGGGCGGGCGCGGCACACGCGTCTGAGGCCGTCGCTAGCCTCCTGCCGGTGATTCTGCTGCATTAAAGAGTCGCCGGCATAAGCCGTTACAGCAACTGTGCAGTCGAGCATTGACAGCACCGTCGCATGGAGACGGGTATCCACGCGCGCATGGCAACGGCAAGGCGGGCATAGACTTGCTTCTACGAGTACTGGGAATTTAGCTGTGTGGCGCGATCGTCCCGAGTCCCTGCCAAACTTATCGCCAGTCGGCGTTGCGGCTCCCGCCAGCCCTGATTTCAAATTTCGTCGTAACGCCTTGCCCAAAGGCGGTCGTGATCCGCGGCGCTACCAGCAGCGCGCTGCTTCCGGATATCAACGGCGATCGCTCTACCCTGGTTGCGTGCTTACGCTCCAGGATCCGCGCAGCCATCGCATGACCGGGGGGGCTGCGCATCACCCGGCGCGTCGCCTCATCACTAGCCTCCACCCGAATGAAGCCGCTGGACCCAGCGGCCGTCGGGGACCTACAACAGCAAGCGCGCAATGTAAATTCAACGGTAAGCCGTCGCCGACTGCACGACAGCGGTTCAAGTGGATAGTCAAATGAATGCAAAGACCAATGGCGATCCGGCCGCGGAACCGCTCAAGATCGGCGACCCGCTCAAGTTGAGCGCACTGAAGGCATTGGGTCAACTGCCGTCGCCCGAGGGCGTGGCACTCGCCATCATGCAACTGTTGCGCAAAGAGAAGGTCAATGCCAACGAAATCGCGCGCCTGGTCAAGGCAGACCCGGCGCTGACGGGAAGGATCATCAAGGCCGCCAACCTCAGCACTGCGTTTATTCCAGGGCGCCGGCCGGTAGCCGGTGTTCCGGATTCTATCGTGATCCTCGGTGTTGCGGCGGTGCGCCAGTTCGCGCTGGGCTTTTCGTTGATCTCCAAATATCGGGAAGGTGTCTGTCAGCAGTTTGACTACGACGGCTTTTGGTCGCGCTCACTGCTCGCCGCGATCGCAATGCAGGCGTTGACTACTCATACCCATGCTGCGCAGCCGGAAGAGACATTTGTCACGGGCCTGCTCAGCAGAATCGGCAGCCTCGCGCTGGCCACGCTTTTTCCACAGCACTACGGGCGCCTGCTCGTGCAGGCGGCAGGCTTTACGCACATCGAGTTGGCGCGACTGGAGCAGAAGGAGCTTGCGACGGACCATAATGAACTCACGGCGTGCCTGCTCGCCGATTGGGGCATTCCGCAGACGCTCGTCGAATCTGCCTATTATCACGAGCATCCAGACTCCTGCAGCTATCCCACCGGATCCCGCGCGTACCTGCTCGTGCGGTCGCTGAATCTTGCGGTGCGGCTTTCCGAAGTACTTACGGCGCCAGGAGAACGCCGCCCTTGGGCGTTGGCGGAGCTGTTCGCCTCGGGCGCGCGTCTGGGATTGGACGCGGAAGCCATGATCGCTCTGGCAGATCAATTGGTCAGGGAGTGGCAGGAGTGGGGGCGGGTGCTCAAAGTCACAACGCAGAATGTGGCGTCCTTCGCGGACTTGTCGCAGATTTTTCGCGACCTGCCGGCGGCCGATCCCGGCGACGGGCTGGTGGAAGCCCGCGGCAGCGGGGCGCTACGTGTGATGGTAGTCGACGGACATTGGCCGGCGCTGTTGCAGCTGCAGGAAACGCTGCGCGAAGCGGGACACGAGGTGTGCATTGCGACGGATGGAGAGGATGCACTCAAAGTGGCACTTGAACGGCGGCCGCAGGTAGTCATTACGGACTGGATCATGCCGAATATGGATGGGGTGAGCCTGTGCCGTGCGCTGCGCGAGACCAAGGTCGGGAACTCGATGTACCTGGTGCTGCTCGCGGAAGACGAGGAAGAAAGTACGCTTGAGACGGCGTTCGAAGCGGGCGTCGATGATTGCAAAGTGAAGCCCCTGAACTACCGGGCCCTCGTTTCGCGCATGCGCACCTTCGAGCGCGTGATCAAACTGCGCGAGGAGATCGAGCTCGACCGTGAGGAAATCCGGCGCTTTGCCGGCGATCTTGCGATTGCCAACAAGCGCCTGCAGGAATCCGCGCTCGTCGATGCACTTACACAGATTCCCAATCGGCGTTATGCGGTCGATCGCATGCACACTGAGTGGGTGGCGGCGCAACGCAGCGGCGACCCACTTTCGTGCATGATGATCGACATTGATTGCTTCAAACGTATCAATGACAACTACGGTCATGCCTGCGGAGACGGCATCCTGCGAGCCGTGGCCCAGGTGCTGAAGATAAATGCGCGGGCCGGGGATGTCGTCGCACGATTGGGTGGAGAGGAGTTTCTCGTTATTTGTCCGGGCACCAGGCTGGTTGAGGCCGGTCGGAGCGCGGAGCGCCTGCGGAGTGCAGTGCAGACGAGTTCCTTGGACGATCGCGTGCCCGATGGCGAGCAGATCACGGTCAGCATCGGCGTTGCGATGATAGAAGACGGGATGTGCGGATCCGAGGACGTCATCGAGCTGGCCGATCAGGCCCTATATGTTGCCAAGCACACCGGGCGTAACCGGGCTTGCGTTGCGCACAGCCGGAACCTCATTTTTCCGGTGAGAGCCGTACAGCCTTTTGTATCCGAACCTGGCATCGCGCTGAACGCGGCGAATTTTGCGCATTGAACTTGGTTGTTAAGCGTGACGGTCAGGATTGCGCCGATTCGATCCTGCTCATGGGCGCGCGTTTTCTCTGCATGGAAGCTGTTTCATGAATATCCGCGGTAGGACATACACAGGCGAGTCCTGGCATTTTCCTCTAAGGGGCTGCCAAATAGTGCCGTTAATTGCAAACGTAGGCATCGATTTGCTTACATGGCCGTCTGGCCGTGGTGGCACTCGTTGCGCCGCGCGTGCGCTGGACAGCTGCTGGCGGTGCGGGTTGTGAGAGGCGGCAGGCGCCTGCGGCAATCAGGTCATGAAACGGAGCGCGTATGACTGATCCCAAATTAAGGTTTCTGGTGGTGGACGATTTCTCCACGATGCGCCGCATCGTCCGCAATCTGCTCAAGGAACTGAGCTACACCGACGTCGATGAAGCCGAGGACGGCGTGATGGCGCTGCAGAAGCTCAAGGCCGAAAAATTCGATTTCGTCGTCTCGGACTGGAATATGCCGAACATGACGGGGATTGAACTGCTGAAGTCGATTCGCTCCGACGACGGCCTGAAACATCTGCCGGTGCTGATGGTCACCGCGGAAGCGAAAAAGGAGAACATCATCGAGGCGGCCCAGTGCGGAGCGAGCGGCTATGTGGTGAAGCCTTTTACGGCCGCGACCCTGAGCGAGAAGCTGACCAAGATCTTCCAGAACATAGAGCGCGCGGGGGTGCGGCCATGAACGGCCACGGGCAGGCCCACGGCAACGTGCAATTCCAGGAGATTTTGGCCGCGCCGCGCGATCCGCACGTGTGCGCCGGGCCCGGCACCGCCGATGCGCCCTGCGGCGGAGGGGAGTCCGACGGGGAACTGATCTCGCGCATCGGCAAGATCACGCGGGTGCTCCACGAAAGCCTGCGCGAACTGGGTTACGACAAGAAGCTAGCATCCGCGGCGTCCTCCATGCCCGAGGCGCGCGACCGCCTGTCTTACGTCGCGGGCCTGACGCAGGCGGCGGCGCAGCGCGCGCTCAACGCGATCGAGACGGCGAAGCCGATTCAGGACAAGCTCGCCAGCGATGCAAACCTGCTCGCTCAGCGCTGGAATACTCTGTTCGCAGATCCACCGGGAGTCGAAGACTTCAAGACCCTGGTCGCGCACACGCGCGAGTTTCTGGCATCGGTCCCGGCGCACGCTTATGCCACGGACGTGCAGCTGACGGAAATCATGCTTGCTCAGGAGTTCGAGGATCTGGCGGGGCAGGTGATCAGGAAGATCATCGACATCGTGCACCAGCTCGAAGCCCAGTTGCTCGAACTCCTGCTGGAGACCATGCCGCAGGAGCGCCGGCCGGACCCGCCTGGAGTGCTGGCCGGGCCGGTCATTAGCGGCGTGGGACACAGCGAAGTCGTCAGCAGCCAGGCGCAGGTCGACAACCTGCTCGCCAGCCTCGGCTTCTGAGCGTGCGGTGAAAAGCGCCCATCCATTGTTGCCTGGCAATCAGGACGCAGCGTTCGATCCTCTGTCTGCGCATGCAGATGCGGCAGACCAGGTCGGCGCCGATGAAGCGCTCGATGCCGATGGCGTGCCTTACGATATCGAGGTGCTTGCGGAAGCGGTGCGCTGCTCGCGCATCATTCGCGGCGCCGCCGCCGGCGTCGACGTGAGCGGGTTGATCGAGCTCTGCCATTTGACGGAATCGCTGTTCGACCAGTTGCGCGAGCGCCGCATCGAGTTGTCGGGAGCGTTGCTGGACCTGATGCTCGCGGCCACGGCCGCGGTGCGTTCGATGTTCGATGAACTGGTGCGTGCGCAGCAGCCGGCGCCGTGCAAGCCTGCGCTGCTCTCGGAGCTGAAGGCGGCATTGCGCGGTGAAGCGTGGAGCGTCAGTTTTCCGACCCCGGGTTTCGTGTCCGTCACGCAGCGCCCGTCGCCGCGTGAATGGCAGCAGCTCTACCTAGCGGTGCTGGAGGGTGAGTGCAAGGCGGCGCTGCACGCAGACGAATTCACGCCGGTGCAGCTCAGGCTGCGGCCTTGACGAGCGTGCGCCACGCTGCGCCTCAAATCGGCAAACTGCACGCCTAAAACCGTTCTATTCCCGCACTGCCCGGCGCTGCCGCGGGCGCCATAATTCAGTTCGTCGCGCCCATGGCGCACACAACGGGAAAAGACGGGAATGCTTGCTGCCAATTTGCCAGAAGCAAATCGCGCACGCCACGCTGCGTCCGGGGAGACGACTACCCTGGCTGCGATCAAGCAGGCGATCGCGCGCGCTGAAACGGAGACGCAGGCCGCATTGGCGGCGCAGACGCGCGCGGCATGGGAGGTGCATGTCCAGTTGCGTGCTGCGGACAGGGCGCGCGCCGAGTGCGAAGCCCGCACTGCGCTCGCGGATCGGGCGCGCGCCGAGGCCGACGCGGATCAGGCCGCGCGCACGCGCGGGGCCCTTGAGCAGCAGCTTGCGCAGCAGGCGCGCGAGCGGCTGAGCGCAGAGGAGTCGCTTGCATCCGAGACGGCCGCGCGGCTGGAAGCCGAGCAGGCCGCGACCAGCGCCGTGCAGGAGCGCGCGCGCGCTGAACAGCGCGCCCGGCTTGCGGCACAGCAAACGGCAGATGAGGAACGCGCGCTCGGGAAGCGCGCGCGGGCGGCAGCGCGCAAATCCGCGCTGCTGCGCAAGCGCCTGCAGGGCTCAGAGGCGTACACCCGTGCGCGATTGCTTGCACAGCAGCAGGCGTTGGCAGCGATCGAGGCGCGCGAGCGCGCAGAGCGCGAACTCGCAGAGCGCGCTGAGGAGCGCGCAGCGGCGGAGTCGCTACTAGCGCAGGCCGCAACGCAGCGTATGGCCGCTGAAGCAGCGGCTGCTGATGCGGCGGCAGCGTGCGAGGAGCGTGAGCGCAACGTTTGCGAGTGCGCGCAGGCGCGGGCATCCGCCGAACGCATGCGGGCGCAACTGCTGGCAGTGCGTGCGGCCGCAGAGAAGAAACTCGCCTGTGCGGCACGGACGCGCATGCATACGGAGCGGGAACTGGTCGCCGCCACCAAGAGCCGGCTCGCAGCAGAGCGCCGTGCACGGCGCTCCGCGAAAGCGCGCTTGGACGGGCTGCAGAGCCTGCAACCCGCGGCGTACGCCGCCGCTCCGGTAAGTCTGCAGATTTTGAACACTGCAACCGGCGACTCGCTCGCTGTGGTTTGTGCGAGCGTGCACGATGAGTCGCCAGACGAGTACGTAGGCGGCGTCGTAGTCCGCGATAAGAATATGCGGGCCGCACCGCGCCATGAGGTTGTGGTCCATCAGGTGCAACGCACGCTCAGGCACCCATGGGGGCTCAGCCTGCGCGGTTCGCTGCAGTTCATGCACCGCCATGTGATGGCGACTGCACTCGTCGCCTGTGCGATGCTGATGCCTGCGCTCTGGATTTGCGCGGGTGGTTTGTCGGCGGTCGCCGCTTCTGCCGGACCCGTGACGCTCGCTAAAGACAGTGCAGCGCCAGCTGTGGTCACGCCCGTCGTCGCTGCGCTGAAACTCGATCGCCGCCTGAGCATCCGCTAAAGCGCAGCGGCACCACAGTCTGCGCGCGGACTCGCTTATAATCGGGCTATGCCGATTTCGCCCACCTGCGCGGCGTGCGCTGTATTTGGCCGCGCAACGCGCGCAATCATCATTCCCTGAGGCAACGCCTCGCCATGCAGAACACTCCCCAGCCGTCCGCCGGGCCGTCCCGGTTTTGGCTCGCTGCCCTCCTCGCCGGGCTGGCCATGCTCGGCCCGTTCACCATCGATACCTACATGCCCTCGTTTCCGGACATGGAGCGCACGTTCTCGGCGAGCGCGGTGCAGATGCAGCAGACGCTGTCGGTGTATCTGCTCACCTCTGCGTCCATGATGCTGTTCCACGGCGCGATCTCGGATTCATTCGGCCGGCGTTCGGTGATACTCGCCAACCTGCTCGTGTATATAGTGGCCTCGGCGGGCTGCGCGCTGGCGCAGGATTTCACGCAGCTGCTCGCGTTTCGGGGGCTGCAGGGCCTGGCCGGCGGATCCGGCATGGTGATCGGGCGGGCGATGATACGCGACAGCTATGCGGGCCACGACGCGCAGCGCATGATGTCCATGGTCACCATGCTGTTCGGCGTTGCTCCCGCCATCGCGCCCATCATCGGCGGCTGGCTGCAGGCGGGCTTCGGCTGGCGCTCGGTGTTCGCTTTTCTCGTGCTGTTCGGCAGCCTGCTGTTCATCCGGTGTTGGCAGGTGCTGCCCGAGACGCTGCCGCGCTCGGCGCGCCAGCCGTTCGCGCCGCGGCCGCTGATCGCCAATTACCTGAAGCTGCTCGGCAGCCCGCGCTATCTGCTGCTGTCCACGGCAGTCGCATTCAATTTCGCCGGCTTCTTCATCTACATTTCATCGGCGCCTGCCATAGTTTACGGACTGCTGCACCTGGACGAAACCCAGTTTGCGTGGCTCTTCATCCCCGCGGTGAGCGGCGTGGTCATCGGCGCGTTCCTCTCAGGCCGGTTGGCCGGGCGGCTCACTGCGCGTACCACCATCGCGATCGCCTATGGTTTGATGTTCAGTGCCGTCGGCTGCAGCATGACCTATCATTATCTTTTTCCGCCGGCGCTGCCATGGACGGTGCTGTTCGTTATGATGTACAGCATGGGCATGTCGCTGGCGATGCCGAACCTGACGATCTACGCGCTCGATCTGTTTCCGCAAAACCGCGGGCTTGCGGCATCGCTGCAGGTGTTTCAGCAGTACATATACACCTCGATCGTCGCAGGCGTGGTCTCGCCGTTTGTGTCGGACTCCGCATTGGGAATGGCAGTGACGAGCTGCGCGTTTCTCAGTTGCGGCGGCTGCTGTGCGTTTTACTATTTCAAACTGCGCAGCGCAGTGCCCCAGGTGAAGGAGCAGGCCTGATGAGCGAACTGGCGAACTGGACCGAGGAGAAGCGCGCCGCGTTTCTGTATCGCGTGATGGCGGCGTCCGAATCCGGCACGCCGCGGGAAACGCTGTTTCGCCGCCTGGCCGAGGAGGCCGAAGGGCAGGCGGGCATCTGGGAGCGCAAGGCGCGGGAGGGCGGCGCGCTCATACCCGTGTTTGTGCCCGACGTGCGCTCGCGCATCGTCGCGGGACTGGTGCGGCGCCACGGTCCGCGGCGCCTGCGCACGGTGCTCTCCGCCATGAAGGTGCGCGGCCTGTCGATCTATTCAACGGGCAACGGCGAAATGATGCCGCACCAGCTCGATCACGCCGCGCACCACAGCGGCGTCAGCGGAGGAGGCAACCTGCGGGCCGCGGTGTTCGGCGTGAACGATGGACTTATCTCCAACGCCAGCCTCATCATGGGGGTTGCAGGCGCAAGTGTGGATCATGGCGCTCTGCTCCTGACTGGAGCCGCCGGGATGATCGCCGGCGCCTTCTCGATGGCCGCCGGCGAATACGTGTCGGTGCGTTCGCAGCGCGAGATGTTCGAATACCAGATCGGGCTCGAGCGCGAGGAGCTCGCCGCGTATCCGAACGAGGAGGCGCAGGAACTCGCCCTGATCTATGAAGCGCGCGGTCTCGGCCCGGAGGCAGCGCGCGCACTCGCGCGCAAGATCATCACCGATCCGGAGCAGGCGCTCAATACGTTGGCGCGCGAAGAACTGGGATTGAACCCCGATGATCTGGGTTCGCCGTGGGGCGCCGCGCTGTTCTCGTTCTTTTCATTTGCCGGCGGCAGCGCCATCCCGCTGCTGCCTTTTCTGTTCGGCACGGGCAGTGCGAGCATGGAGATTGCGATCGGCCTGACGATGATCGCGCTGTTCGCGGTCGGCGCCACCCTGAGCCTGTACACCGGGCGCAATGCGCTGGCCAACGGCCTGCGCATGCTCGCCATCGGCAGCGCTGCCGGCGGTGTGACCTATATGCTGGGCAAGCTGCTCGGCGTGACGCTGGGCTGAAGGCAGCGGAATCATCGCCGGCCTGCGCGAGTTGGGATAGCCCACCTATATTGCAGCGACATCAGCGCTTTGTAGCCGCCGCTTTGATTGACAATCGTGCTCTCTGAAAGTATCCTCTTGTTTCTGCGCCAATTTCTAGCTTCGCTTGCGGGCGCCGCCGATCATGATTATCGGCGTACAAACAAATCCTGCTAAGCCGCCTGACCCGATCGGCGCTGCGCTAGATCGGGTTTTTTATTGATTGCCTTCATTATGAACCGCACACCACTTACCGAACTCCTGGAAAAACGCATCGTCATCCTCGACGGCGCGATGGGCACGATGATCCAGGGTTACAAGCTCGACGAGGCGGGCTATCGCGGCGCGCGCTTTGCGGGCTGCACGCAAGAGCTGAAGGGCAACAACGATCTGCTCACGCTGACGCAGCCGCAGGTGATACGCGAGATCCACGCCTCGTACTATGCGGCGGGTGCCGACATCGTCGAGACCAACACCTTCAACTCGACGCGTATCGCGCAGGCCGACTACGGGATGCAGGAGCTGGTCCACGAACTGAATTACGAAGCGGCGCGCTTGGCGCGCTCGGTTGCTGACACTTTCGAAGCCAAGGATGGACAGCCGCGCTACGTCGCCGGTGCGCTCGGGCCCACCAACCGCACGGCCTCGATGTCTCCGGATGTGAACGATCCGGCGATGCGCAACGTCACTTTCGACGAGCTGGTCGCGGCTTATGGCGAGGCGGTGCAGGGGCTGGTCGAGGGCGGCGCCGATCTGCTGCTCATCGAAACCATCTTCGATACCCTGAACGCCAAGGCCGCGTTGTTCGCGATCGACGATTACTTCGAGCGCAGCGGGGCGCGCCTGCCGCTTTTGATCTCGGGCACCATCACCGACGCCTCCGGGCGCACGCTGTCGGGGCAGACCGTGGAAGCGTTCTGGAACTCGTTGCGGCATGCGCGGCCGCTCGGCATCGGGCTCAACTGCGCGCTGGGCGCGCAGCTGATGCGGCCGTACATCGAGGAGCTCTCGCGCATTTCCGATGCCTATGTGTTCGCCTATCCGAATGCCGGGCTGCCCAATCCGCTGGCCGAGACCGGCTACGACGAGACGCCCGCGTACACCGCGAAGCTGGTCCAGGAGTTCGCGCACAGCGGGCTCGTCAATATCGTCGGCGGTTGCTGCGGCACCACGCCCGCCCACATCAAGGCGATCGCCGAGGCGGTGCGCGGCATCGTTCCGCGCAAGCGGCCGGTGATCGAGGTCAGGACGCGGCTGGCGGGCCTGGAGCCGTTCAACATCGGCGACGATACGCTGTTCGTCAACATCGGCGAGCGTGCCAACGTCACCGGCTCGAAGGCGTTTGCGCGGATGATACTCAACGGCGATTATGCCGCAGCGCTGTCGGTGGCGCGCCAGCAGGTGGAAAGCGGCGCGCAGATCATCGACATCAACATGGACGAGGCGATGCTCGATTCAAAGAGCGCGATGACGAGGTTTCTGCACCTCATCGCCTCGGAGCCGGACATCTCGCGCGTGCCGGTGATGATCGATTCTTCGAAGTGGGAAGTGATCGAGGCCGGGCTGAAATGCGTGCAGGGCAAGCCGGTCGTGAACTCGATCAGCATGAAGGAGGGGCGTGAGCCGTTCGTGCGCCAGGCCAGGCTCGCGCGCCGCTACGGCGCGGCCGTGGTAGTGATGGCGTTCGACGAGCAGGGCCAGGCCGACACGATCGAGCGGCGCATCGAGATCGGCACCAAGGCTTACCGCATCCTGGTCGACGAGATCGGCTTCGCGCCGGAAGACGTGATCCTCGACCCGAACATCTTCGCCATCGCCACCGGCATCGAAGAGCACAACAACTACGGCAAGGATTTCATCGAGGCCACGCGCGTCATCAAGAGCACGCTGCCGTACGCCAAGGTGAGCGGCGGGCTGTCGAACGTCTCGTTTTCCTTTCGCGGCAACGATGCGGTGCGCGAAGCGATTCACACGGCGTTTCTTTACCACGCGATCAAGGCCGGGCTGACGATGGCGATTGTCAACGCCGGCCAGCTCGGCGTCTACGAAGAGATTCCCAAAGACTTGCTGGAGCACGTCGAAGACATCATCTTCAACCGCCGGCCCGACGCCGCCGAGCGCATGGTCAAATTCGCCGACACGGTGAAGACGGGCGGCAAGGTGCAGGTCGAGGACCTCGCGTGGCGCAACACCACGGTGGAGGCGCGCCTCACGCATGCGCTGGTCAAGGGCATCACCGAGTACATCATCGAGGACACCGAAGAGGCGCGGCAGAAGATGGAGCAGCAGGGCGGGCGCCCGATCCAGGTGATCGAAGGCCCGCTCATGGAAGGCATGAACGTCGTAGGCGACCTGTTCGGCGCCGGCAAGATGTTCCTGCCGCAGGTCGTGAAGTCGGCGCGCGTCATGAAGCAGGCGGTCGCCCACCTGATCCCCTACATCGAGGCCGAGAAGAAGCGCCTGGGCGATGTGCGAGCCAAGGGCAAGATCGTGCTCGCTACCGTCAAGGGCGACGTGCACGACATCGGCAAGAACATCGTCGCGGTGGTCATGCAATGCAACAACTACGAGGTCATCAACCTCGGTGTCATGGTGCCGTGGCAGAAGATCGCGCAGGTGGCACGCGACGAGAAATGCGACATCATTGGACTGTCGGGGCTGATCACGCCCTCGCTCGAGGAGATGGCGCACGCCGCGCGCGAGATGGAGCGCGAAGGTTTCGACATCCCGCTGTTGATCGGCGGAGCCACGACTTCGCGCACGCACACGGTAGTCAAGATCGCGCCCGGCTATCACGGCCCGGTGATCTGGGTGCCGGACGCATCGCGCAGCGTGGCGGTATGCAGCAACCTCTTGTCCGACGAGCTGCGCCCGGCCTATCTTGCGGAAGTGAAAGCCGAGTACGCGCGCATCAAGAAGCAGCATGAAGCCAAGCAGGGCCCGGGCCCGATGCACACGCTGATTGATGCGCGCGCCAATGCGCTTAAGACCGACTGGGCGAGCTATAAACCTCCGGTGCCGTCTTTCATCGGCGTCAAGCAGCTCAAGAACTACGATCTGAAGGAAATCGCCAGCTACATCGATTGGGGTCCCTTCTTCCAGACCTGGGAACTCGCGGGCTCCTATCCCAAGATCCTCGACGACGAGATCGTCGGCGTCGAGGCGAAGAAGGTGCTGGCCGACGGGCAGGCGATGCTGAAGAAGATCATCGACGGCAAATGGCTCACCGCCAACGCGGTGTTCGGTAACTTTCCGGCGGCCACCGTCAACGAGGGCGACGACATCGCGATCTACGCCGACGCGGCGCGCACGCGCCGGCTGATGACCTGGCACAACCTCAGGCAGCAGAACGTGAAGCCGACTGGCCGCCCGAATATGTGTCTCGCGGATTTCATCGCGCCTGAAAGTACCGGCATTCCCGACCATATCGGAGCGTTCGCGGTCACTGCCGGCATCGGCATCGAGCGGCGGGTGCAGGAATTCGAGGCGCGCGGCGACGATTACAATGCGATCATGTTGAAGTCGCTCGCCGACCGGCTGGCAGAGGCTTTCACCGAGCTGTTGCACGAGCGCGTGCGCCGGGAATTCTGGGGCTATGCCCGCGACGAGCAGCTGGCCCGCGAAGCGCTGATCGACGAGGGCTACCGCGGCATCAGGCCGGCGCCCGGCTATCCGGCCTGCCCCGACCACACCGAAAAGGGCGCGCTGTTCGATCTGTTGCGCGCCCCCGAGGTTGGCATCGCGCTCACCGAAAGCTATGCCATGATGCCGGCCTCCTCGGTGAGCGGCTTCTACTTCTCGCATCCGGAGTCGCGCTACTTTGCGGTGGGCAAGATCGCACGCGACCAGGTCGAGGACTACGCGCGCCGCAAACAGATGCCGGTCGCCGACGTCGAGCGCTGGCTCGCTTCCTATCTCACTTACGAGCGCGCGCTCCCCGCGCCCGTCGCTGCATAGCCGGCGTCCTTCATGAATACGATCCTGCCGCCGGCGCTGCTTGCCGCCGTCATGCTCGCGGCATCGAATCTGTTCATGACCTTTGCCTGGTACGGCCACCTCAAGAACCTGCAGTCCAAGCCGTGGTTCGTGGCAGCGCTCGTCAGCTGGGGCATCGCGCTGTTCGAGTACCTGCTGCAGGTTCCCGCCAACCGCATCGGATACACGGTGTTGTCACTCGGCCAATTGAAGATCATGCAGGAGGTGATCACGCTCGTGATCTTCGTGCCTTTCGCACTCCTCTACATGGACCAGAAGCTGTCGCTCAATTACCTGTATGCCGGCCTGTGCCTGGTCGGCGCGGTGTATTTCATCTTCCGGGCCTGATGTGGGCCCGCACCTGAGTCCAGCGCGGTAATATTCGTCGCATGCATATTCCGCCTTCACATGCGCGCTCCTGGCATGTATATCCTAATTCAACATGCGCGCCCCTAGCATGCATATCCATATATTAGGCATCTGCGGCACCTTCATGGGCGGCATCGCGGCGATCGCGAAGGCTGCCGGCCACACCGTCACCGGCTGCGACGCCAACGTCTATCCGCCGATGAGCACGCAGCTCGAAGCGCAGGGCATACGCCTGATCGAGGGTTTCGACGCGGGCCAGATCGCGCTCGCACCTGACGTCTACGTGATCGGCAATGTGGTGAGCCGCGGCAATCCGCTGATGGAAGAGATACTGAACCGCGGGTTCAGCTATGTCTCGGGACCGCAGTGGCTCGCCGAAAACGTGCTGCGCGGGCGCTGGGTGTGCGCGGTGGCGGGCACGCACGGCAAGACCACCACCACGGCGATGCTGACGTGGATACTGGAGCACGCCGGCCTCAAGCCGGGCTTCCTGATCGGCGGCGTGCCTGAAAACTTCGGCATCTCGGCGCGCATCGGCGAAGCGCCGTTCTTCGTCATCGAGGCCGATGAATACGACACCGCGTTTTTCGACAAGCGTTCCAAGTTCGTGCACTACTCGCCGCGCACCGCGCTGCTCAACAACCTGGAGTTCGACCACGCGGACATCTTTTCCGATCTAGCCGCCATCGAGACGCAGTTCCATCACCTGGTGCGCACCGTGCCCGGCAACGGGTTGATCGTCGCCAACGGCAACGACGCCGCGCTCGCGCGCGTGCTCGCCCGCGGCTGCTGGACACCGGTCGAGCGCTTCGCAGCAGCGGGCGGCTGGCAGGCGGGGCCACAGTCCGATGACGGCTCATTCAGCGTGAGTTTCGACGGCGTGCCGCAGGGCGAGGTGAGATGGGATGTGTGGGGCGTGCACAATCAGTCGAATGCGCTGGCGGCGATCGCCGCCGCCCGCCATGCCGGGGTGCCGGCACGCCATGCGATCGAAGCGCTCGCCGGATTCAAGAACGTGAAGCGGCGGCTGGAGTTGCGCGGCAGCGCGCGCGGCGTCACGGTCTATGATGATTTCGCGCATCACCCCACGGCGATCCGCGTGACGCTCTCCGGCCTGCGCAGCAAGCTCGCACAGGCCAGGCCGCGTGCGCGCATCATTGCCGTGCTCGAGCCGCGCTCCAACACCATGAAGCTCGGCGTCATGAAGGACGCGCTCGCCGCGAGCCTCGCCGCCGCCGACCTGGTCTACTGCTACAGCAAGGATTTGGGGTGGGATCCACGCGCCGCGCTGGCTGCGCTCGGCCCGCGTGCAATAGTAAGCGACGACCTGCAGCAATTGGTGCGTGCGCTCGCCGACGCTGCGCGGCCCGGCGACCATGTGCTGGTCATGAGCAACGGCGGCTTCGGTGGCATCCACGAGAAACTGCTGGCGCAATTGCGCGCGACGGATATCCGTTAAGCGCCGCGCACTGCAGCGTACCCGGCCCCGTAGCATGCAGCCCATGCTGATCTACATCCACGGATTCAACAGCTCGCCCGCGTCGTACAAGGCGCGGCTGCTGCACGACTGGCTCACTGCGCGCGGGCTCGGCGAGCGTTTCATCGCTCCGGCGCTGCCGCATTCCCCGGAGGCCGCGGCAGCGCTGCTCGCAGAACTCGTGGGCAAGCACCCGCAGTGCGTGCTCGTCGGCAGCTCGCTCGGTGGCTATTACGCGACCTGCTGCGCCGAGCGCCACGGGTTGCGTGCGGTGCTCGTCAATCCCGCGGTGCGGCCCTACGAACTGCTCGCGTCCGTCGTCGGGCCGCAGCAGAACATCTATACCGGCGAGCGCTATGAATTCACCACCGAACACCTGGCGCAGCTGAGGGCGCTCGAAGTCGCAGCGGTCAGCTCCGCGCGCTACTTGCTGATGGTGACCACCGGCGACGAAGTGCTCGATTACCGCCAGGCGCTGGCCCGCTATCGTGGCGCCCGCCAGATCACAGTCGACGGCAGCGATCACGGCTTTGCCGACTTTGCCCGCTATCTGGAGCCGGTACTGGAGTTCTGCGCGCTTTCTACGGAATCCCCCGGCTAGCGCTGCCGGGCGCGGCGCGGGCAGCTCTGCCCCGCGGGTAGGCTATAATGCGCGGCCTTCACGCAAGGCGCTGCCCCGGCAGCGCTCCTCTATCCCATGAATGTACTCTACGAAGAAGCGGGCGGCTACAAGGTCGGCGCCGTACTCACCGATCAGACGACCTCGCTGCACGTCGAGGCGCCGCACGGCAAACGCACCAAGATCAAGGCCTCCGCCGTGGTGCTGCGCTTCGACGAGCCGCTGGGCACGTTCATGGAGCGCGCGCAGGAAGCGGCGGCGGTGATCGACGTCGATTTTCTGTGGCAGTGCTGCAGCGGCGGCGAGTTTACCTTCGATGCGCTGGCACGCGAATACTTCGGGCGTCTACCGCTAGCGCTCGAGTCCGCAGCGATCCTGCTCACGCTGCATGCGGCGCCCATGTATTTCTACAAGCGCGGCCGCGGGCGCTATCAGGCCGCGCCCGCCGACTCACTCAAAGCTGCGCTCGCGAGCATCGAGAAGAAGCGCCTGCAGGCCGAGCAGAAAGACCGGTACGTGGCAGAAATCGTCGCCGGACGCCTGCCTGAGGCATTCGAGCCGCTGATATCAAAACTGCTTTATGCACCGGACAAGAATTCCCTCGAGTGGAAAGCGCTGGAATCGGCGTGCGCATCCCTCAAGCTCACGCCGCAGCGCGTGTTCGCGCACTGCGGTGCGCTCGCATCGGCGCACGATTATCATCTCAACCGTTTCGCGTTCGAGCATTTTCCGCAGGGTACTGGCTGGGCCGAGGTGGCGCCAGTCGCAGTGCCAGCCGAGCTGAGCGTGGCAAGCGTCCGCGCATTCAGCATCGACGATGCGTCTACCACCGAGATCGACGACGCGTTCTCGGTGACCGAACTGGCCAACGGCAACCTGAGGATCGGCATCCACATCGCAGCGCCCGGGTTGGGACTGACGCTGGGTTCGCCGCACGACGAACTCGCGCGGGCACGCCTGTCGACGGTGTATTTTCCGGGGCAAAAGATCACCATGCTGCCGGACGCCGTGATCGACGCCTATACGCTGGCCGCGGGACGCGAGCCCCCGGCGCTGTCGCTGTACGCGGAAGTGGCGGCCGACGGCAGCATCGTTTCCGAGGAGACGCGCGTCGAGCGCGTCGTGATCGCCGCCAACCTGCGGCATCACGAGCTTGATGGCGTGTTTACCAGCGAAGCGCTGGCGGCAGGCAACATCGCCCATGAGTACGGCCGCGAGCTCAAGCAGCTGTGGCAGTTCGCGCAGCAGCTGCAGGCTGGGCGCGGCAATCCCGATGCCGGTGGCAATCAGCGCGCCGAGTACAGCTTCCACGTCGAGGGCGAGCACGTGGACATCGTGCTGCGCGAGCGCGGCACGCCGGTCGACAGCGTGGTGTCGGAACTCATGATTTACGCCAATGCCCGCTGGGGCGCACAGCTTGCAGAGGCCGGCATTGGCGCGATTTACCGCGTGCAGGGCGGCGGCGTCGCGCGCCTCACCAGCGTGCCGGGGCCACACGAAGGCCTGCGCGTCGCGCAATACGCCTGGTCGAGTTCGCCACTGCGGCGCTACGTGGATCTCGTCAATCAACGACAGCTGATTGCGCTGGCTAGCGGCGCGCCGGCGCCCTTTCAGAGCGGGGACGAGCGGCTGCTCGCGGCGGTGCGCGATTTCGAGCTCGCCTACGATGCTTATGGCGAATTCCAGCGCAACATGGAGCGCTACTGGTGTCTGCGCTGGATCGAGCAGGAGAAACTGAGCGTGCTGGAAGCGACCGTGATTCGCGACAACCTCGTGCGCTTCGACCGTCTGCCGCTGGTGCTGCGGGTGCTGTCATTGAGCAACGCCGCGCCCGGCAGCGCGGTGCGCATCGCCGTGTCGCGCATCGACCCCTGGGAACTAACTCTGCACGGCGAGCTCGACAGCATAGTAACGGTCTCATGAATACACGTGTGCGGCCGCTGCTTCCAACTCGGGACGATTGTCCTGAGCAAGCGCTCGAGCGGCGGTTTCCATTTGAGCAGGCATTGGCTACAATAGAAAAATGAATTCGAGCGGCCATCCGAGGTCGATGCGGGATTCCAGGGGGTTCTCAGGGCCTGCCAGGCAAACCGGCTTTCAGAATTATTTCCTGCTGTCGCAAGCTTCCTCGCGCGCAACGTCGCGTTTCCAATACGCGATCCTGGTTTCGCTTGCGATGCACATCTTCGTCCTGTTCGGCCTTGGCATACGCCCGCACCTGCCCAAGCTCGACGCGCTGCCGCCGGCGCTGGACGTCGTGCTGGTCAACGCCAGATCCGAAAGCCGCCCCGACCAGGCGCTGGCGCTCGCGCAGCACAACCTGGACGGCGGCGGCAATACAGACGCGGAGCGTCGTATCAAGAGCCCTCTGCCGGTGGCTCCGCGCGATCGCGAGACGAGCGTGCTGAGCGCACGGGCCCAGCGCGTGGAGCAACTCGAGCAACAGGCGCGAGCGCTGCTCACGCAGATCAAGCCGGGTCCGGCAGTCGCGAGCGCGCCCGAGGCGCCGCAGCCTAAATCCGAGCCCGGCACGCAACAGAGCGCCTCACAGCTCATGAGCCGCAGCATGGAGATCGCGCGCCTCGAAGGGCAGATCTCCAAAGACATGGATTCCTATCAGAAACGCCCGCGCCGCCGCTTCATCGGCGCGCGAACTCAGGAATACCGGTTCGCGCGCTATGTCGAGGACTGGAGGCTCAAGATCGAGCGCACCGGGACGCTCAATTATCCGCAGGCCGCGCGCGAGCAGAAGATTTACGGCAGCCTGCAGCTCACGGTTTCGCTGCGGCCGGACGGCTCCGTGGATAACATCGAAGTCAACCGCTCGTCCGGCAAGAAGATACTTGATGATGCCGCGATCCGCATCGTGAATCTCGCCGCGCCTTATGCGGCCTTTCCGTCCGATATCGCGAGCGACACCGACATTCTGAGCATCACCCGCACCTGGACCTTCACGAATTCCGATCAGCTGTCGACGGAATGAGCGTTCTGCGCTCAAAGTCGCGCATACAACGACGCTGAACCCGCCACCGCATTCCCATACACCCCATGACCGATCACTACGCCGTCGTCGGCAATCCGGTTGCGCACAGCGTGTCGCCGCTGATCCACGCGCAGTTCGCGCTGCAGACCGGGGAGGACATTGATTACGTGAAGCTGCTCGCGCCGCTCGACGGATTCGCCGAGTGCGTTGCGCAGTTCAGGGCGAGCGGCGGCAAGGGCGTGAACGTGACGCTGCCGTTCAAGATCGAGGCGTACCGGCTGGCGACGCGCTTGAATCCTGCCGCGCAGCAGGCACAGGCGGTCAATACGCTGAAGTTCGAAGGCAATGACATCATCGGCGACAATACCGACGGGCGCGGGCTCACGCGGGACCTGGAGGTCAATCTGGGTTTTGCCATCGCCGGCCGGCGGGTGCTGCTGATGGGAGCGGGCGGCGCCGCGCAGGGCGTGCTGGCGCCGCTGTTCGCGCAAAAGCCCGCTGTGCTGATGATCGCCAATCGCACGCTGGCGCGCGCACAGACGCTCGCCGACAGCTTTGAGCGCTCGGGCTGCTGTGCGGCGGCAAGCTACGAAGCGCTTGCAGGTTCACAGTTCGACCTCGTGATCAACGCCACTTCGGCGAGCGTCGCGGGCGCGCTGCCGCCGCTGCCGCCGCGCCTCTATGCGAGCGGCGCGCTGGCCTATGACATGATGTACGCTGCCGAGCCCACGTTGTTTCTCAGATCAGCGCTCGCTTGCGGCGCTGCGCGCATTGCCGACGGCATTGGCATGCTGGTCGAGCAGGCAGCGGTCTCGTTCCAGGTGTGGCGCGGCGTATGCCCCGACACCAAACCGGTGCTGGAGAAACTAAAGGGCGAGCGGCCGGACTGGCGCAATGCGGGGCAGCCATGAGCTGTAATTCAATCCACGCATGGAAGCGCGGCGCATGATGGGGCGTGCAATACGCGGCGCGCTGCTGCTCGCGCTCGCGCTGTTCACGCTGATTCAGCTGTGGTTCTGCGTGCAGGTCTGGTACTGGAGCGATCACAACCCCGCTTCCACGGCTTTCATGGACGCCCGGCTCGAGCGCATGCGCGAGCAGAACCCGGCCGCAGTGCTGCAGCATCACTGGGTGGCCTACAACCGCATCTCGCCCAATCTCAAGCGCGCGATCATCGCTGCCGAGGACGCGAAGTTCCTCGATCACGAGGGCTTCGACTGGGAGAGTATCGCCAAAGCATCCGAGAAGAATCTGAAGAAGGGCAGGATCGTTTCCGGCGGCTCGACCATCAGCCAGCAGCTCGCGAAGAACCTGTTTCTCTCCGGAGAGCGCACCTGGTGGCGCAAGGCGCAGGAGGGCCTGATCACGGTCATGATCGAAAGCCTCATGAGCAAGCGCCGCATACTCGATATCTATCTGAACGTCATCGAATGGGGGGATGGCGTATTCGGCGCTGAGGCGGCGGCGCGCTATCACTTCGGGACGGTGGCAGCGGCCTTGTCCGCGGAGCAGGCGGCGCAGCTCGCCGCCATGGTGCCGAGCCCGCGGCGCTATCGCGCCGGCACCGACACTCCATACCTGCAGCATCGCACCGAGATCATACTATCGCGCATGCCGGGTGCCGCCGTGCCCTGAGGCACGCCTGTGGTGGTACGCAGGCTGCCGTTGGCGGTGCTGATTCAATAGCCGGGATGGGCAAAAAATTCGGCCGCTGAGGCAGCGGCCGAATTGCAAGCACAACGGTCGCGCCGGGAAACCCCGGCGCGTGAGCGTCAGCGCAGCGCGGCGTTGATCTTCTCGAGGGCGACGTTGCCGGGACACAGTTCGCGTTCCGACAGCCGGTTGAGCGGTGCCTCGATGGTGTCCAGGTGCGCGTGCATGTCATCGGCATCGGGGTTTACGTAGAGCAGCCCGGTCACCACCTCGCCCGCCGCCGCGCGCTCCTGCAGGTAGTTCATCGCCTTGATGCGGTCGGTGGCGTCGAAATCCGGAGCCAGCTTGCGCAGGGGCGTTACCGAGCCGTCGTGTTGCGTGATGGTGGTGATGGTGCCCGGCTCGTAATCGGCAGTGAGCGGGTCGCGGCTGGAGATGAAATCCAGGCGGTTCACCGCTTCGTTGTGCTCGCGTACGTAATCGTAACTCTTGGTCGAGCCGGCGTGGTTGTTGAACGCTATGCACGGCGACACCACGTCGATGAACGCAACGCCGCGATGCTCGATCGCCGCTTTGATGAGCGGGACCAGCTGCTTCTTATCGCCCGAAAAACCGCGTGCGACATAGGTCGCGCCGAGTTGCAGCGCCAGCCCCACCATGTCGATCGGAGAATCCGCGTTCACCACCCCGCGCTTGGACTTGGAGCCCTTGTCGGCGGTCGCCGAGAACTGGCCCTTGGTCAGCCCGTAGACGCCGTTGTTCTCGACGATGTAGACCATGTTGACGCCGCGGCGCATGCAGTGCGCGAACTGGCCGAGCCCGATCGAGGCCGAATCGCCGTCGCCGGATACGCCCAGATAGAGCAGCTCGCGGTTGGCGAGGTTGGCGCCGGTCACTACAGATGGCATGCGGCCGTGCACGCTGTTGAAGCCGTGCGAGTTGCCTAGAAAATAGTCAGGGGTCTTGGAGCTGCAGCCGATGCCCGAGAGCTTGGCGACCTTGTGCGGCTCGATATCGAGTTCCCAGCACGCCTGGATGATGGAAGCCGAGATCGAGTCGTGGCCGCAGCCGGCGCACAGCGTGGAGATCTTGCCTTCGTAGTCGCGCCGCGTGTAGCCGAGCGTATTGCGGTGCAGCTCGGGATGGTGCAGCAGGGGTTTCGCGAGATAGGTCATGTCGTAGCCTGGAGCGGATATGAGTGGATGCGTATGGGTTTTCGCGAGCCGCCGTCAGGAGGCCGTCTTCTTGATGGGAACCACGCTGCGCGAGGAGGCATGCTGCGAGATCTGATCGACGATGAAGCGTGCGGTGATCGGCGTGCCGTCGTAGTGCAGGACCGACAGCAGTCGCGACGGATTGATCTTGGCTTCGTTGACCAAGAGCGTCTTCAGCTGGGCGTCGCGGTTCTGCTCGACCACGAACACCCAGGGATGCGCAGCCGCGAAATCGGCGATCTCGTTGTGGAACGGGAAGCCGCGCACGCGCAGCGCGTTGACGTGGATGCCGCGCTCTGCAAGCACGTCGAGCGCTTCCTGCATGGCGGGGCTGGTCGAGCCGTAGAAGATCGCGCCGAAGCGTGCGGGCTTCGCCGCCGGATAGAGCAGCGGCGCCGGCAGCAGCGTCTTGGCGGTCTCGAACTTGCGCAGCAGGCGTTGCATGTTGTCGACGTAATCGGGGCCGCGCTCGCTGTAACGGGCGTAGCGGTCCTTGGTGGTGCCGCGTGTGAAATAGGCGCCGCGGCTCGGATGCGTGCCGGGGAGGGTGCGGAAGCAGATGCCGTCGCCATCGGCGTCCAGATAGCGGCCGAAGTCCCTGCCGGTTTCCAGCTCTTCCTCGCTCATGACTTTGCCGCGGTCATAGACCTGCGCATCGTCCCACTTCAGGGGCTCGCACAGCCGCGTGTTCATGCCGATGTCCAAATCCGTCATCACGAAGATCGGCGTCTGCAGGCGTTCTGCGAGATCGAAAGCCTTGGCCGTCAGTTCGAAGCATTCCGCCGGGTCCTCAGGGAACAGCAGCACGTGCTTGGTGTCGCCGTGCGAAGCGTAGGCGCAGGAGATGACGTCGGACTGCTGGGTGCGGGTCGGCATGCCGGTGGATGGTCCGCCGCGCTGCACGTTGATGATGACGGCGGGGATCTCGGCAAAGTGGGCGAGCCCGATGAATTCGGTCATCAGGGAAACGCCGGGGCCTGAGGTCGAGGTGAAGGCGCGTGCGCCGTTCCAGCCGGCGCCGATCACCATGCCGATCGATGCCAGTTCGTCTTCCGCCTGCACCACTGCAAACTTGCGTTTTCCCGTCGCGGGGTCGACGCGGTAGGTCTGGCAGTGCTTGGTAAACGCCTCCGCGACCGAGGACGAAGGCGTGATCGGATACCACGCGCAGACCGTCGCTCCGCCGTAGACTGCGCCGAGCGCCGCGGCACTGTTGCCTTCGAGAAATATCTTGTTGCCCACGGCATTGGCGCGCACTACGCGCAGCCCGAGCGGGCAGGGCAGGTGCTCCAGCGCGTAGTCGCGGCCGAGGCGCAGCGCCTTCACGTTCGACTGCAGCAGCGTTTCCTTGCCTTTGTACTGTTCGGAGAACAGGCGCTCGATCTCGGTGGGGTCCATCTCGAGCAGCGCCGACAGCGCGCCGACGTAGATGATGTTCTTGAACAGCTGGCGCTGGCGCGGATCGGTGTAGGTTGCGTTGCAGATCTCGGTGAGCGGCATGCCGATGACCTCGATGTCCTCGCGCAGCTTGGACTTCGGCATCGGCTTGGTGTTGTCATAGAACAGATAGCCGCCGGCCTCGATTTCAGCGACGTCAGCATCCCAGGTCTGAGGATTCATCGCCACCATCAGGTCGACACCGCCGCGCCGCGCCTGGTATCCCGCCTCGTTGACGCGCACTTCGTACCATGTTGGCAGGCCCTGGATGTTGGAGGGGAAGATGTTGCGCGGCGACACCGGCACGCCCATGCGCAGGATGGCGCGCGCGAACAGTTCGTTGGCCGATGCCGAGCCCGAACCGTTGACGTTGGCGAATTTGACGACGAAATCGTTGATGGATGAAATGCGTTTCATGTCTGGACTTTCCTATCCTCTATGCGAGTGGCGACTAGGCGGCCTTGCGCTGCTGATTGGGGCGGCAGCCGGGTCCGGCATGCGTCATCTTGATCAGCGATTTCTGCATGTCCCAGGCGCCGGTCGGGCAGCGTTCGGCGCACAGGCCGCAATGCAGGCACACATCCTCGTCCTTGGCCATGATGCGGCCGGTCTTGAGCGGCGTCGACACGTACAGGTCCTGCTCCTTGTTGAGCGCCGGCGCGTTGAGCCGGGCGCGCAGATCCGGTTCTTCGGCATTGGCGGTAAAGGTGATGCAGTCCATGGGGCAGATGTCGACGCACGCGTCGCATTCGATGCACAGCTTGGGCGCGAACACCGTCTGTGCGTCGCAGTTCAGGCAGCGCTGCGCTTCGGCAAGCGCAAGCTTGGGATCGAAGCCGAGCTCGACTTCGACCTTGATGTTCTTCAGCGCGATCTTTTGATCCTTGAGCGGCACCTTGTAGCGCTGGTCGGGCGAAATCGAATTGTCGTAACTCCACTCGTGGATGCCCATCTTCTGGGACGACAGATTTACCAGCGGCGACGGGCGCTGCTTGATGTCTTCGCCATTGCACAGCTTGTCAATCGAGATCGCAGCTTCGTGGCCGTGGGCGACGGCCCAGATGATGTTCTTGGGGCCGAAGGCCGAGTCGCCGCCGAAAAACACATGCGGCAGCGTCGACTGCATGGTGACTTTGTCGACCACCGGCATGTCCCACTTGTCGTCGAACTCGAGCCCGATGTCGCGCTCGATCCAGGGGAAGGCGTTTTCCTGGCCGACCGCGACCAGCACATCGTCGCACTCATAGTGCACTTCGGCTTCGCCGGTGGGCACCAGGCGGCGGCGCCCCTTGGCGTCGTACTCCGCTTTGACTTTCTCGAACATGACGCCGGTCAGCTTGCTGCCCGAGTGCGTGAATGATTTCGGCACCAGGAAATTGAGGATTGGGATGCCTTCGTGTTCGGCATCTTCCTTTTCCCAGGGCGAAGCTTTCATTTCCTCGAAGCCCGAGCGCACGATCACTTTGACGTCGGCACCGCCCAGGCGTTTTGCCGAGCGGCAGCAGTCCATCGCCGTGTTGCCGCCGCCGAGCACGATCACGCGCTTGCCGATCTTGTCGATGTGGCCGAAGGAAACGCTCGACAGCCAGTCGATGCCGATGTGGATATTCTTCGCTGCCTCGGTGCGGCCGGGAATCTCGAGATCGCGTCCGCGCGGCGCACCGGTGCCGACGAAGACGGCGTCGTATTTGTCCTGCAGCACCTTCTTCAGGCTGTCGATGCGCTGTCCGCTGCGGAACTCGACGTTCATGCCGAGTACATAGCCCACTTCCTCGTCGATCACCGACTCGGGCAGGCGGAATTTTGGAATCTGGGTGCGAATCATGCCGCCGGCGCGCTTGTCGCCGTCGAACAGCACGATGTGGTAACCCAAAGGCGCCAGATCACGCGCCACCGTGAGCGATGCCGGGCCGGCGCCGATCAGCGCGATGCGCTTGCCGTTCTTCTTGAATGGTCCCTTGGGAATCCTGCCGCTGATGTCTTCTTTGAAGTCAGCTGCGACGCGTTTGAGCCTGCAGATTGCGACTGGCTCCGGCTTCTCGCCGTTGTTTTCCTCGACGCGGCCGCGGCGGCACGCCGGTTCGCAGGGACGGTCGCAAGTGCGGCCGAGGATGCCGGGAAACACATTGGATTCCCAGTTGACCATGTAGGCATCGCCGTATTTGCCGGCGGCGATCATGCGGATGTATTCGGGAACGGGCGTATGCGCTGGGCATGCCCACTGGCAATCGACGACCTTATGAAAATAATCAGGCTGCTGTATATCGGTGGGCTTCACATCCTCTCCTTGCTACTGCTTGCGGGGGGGGCGCGTATGCGGCGCAATGTTTTTTAACCATGCTACATGGCACAGCTTGAGCGTTGAAAAAGTGGCGCCATTTTACGCCTCAGAATCGGCGCTGAAAAGCTTTTACTTTCAAGCACTAGTGTGCTGCGCGGGTATGGGCGCAGGCGTCAAAATTCGACTCGCTGATAGGGTTACTGATCAAGTCTATTATTTAAAAGGGAAATTCGGTCGATCCAGGGTGCGCGCACTATACGCTGCATGAGCCCATAGAAGCCTTGATGTTGAGCAAGCGCGCGTTCGATCTTCAAAGGAGTTTGAAAGTGCGGCGCATGATCTGCGCGCTAAAACCTGTTTCATCAATTTCCGCGGGTACGACAGCGATCAGGGATGCCTATTCGGATTTTTTTTCTGGGGTGTTCGCTGCGGGGGCCTTCGCTTTGGGCGACCGCGCGGGACGACCATAAGGCTCGATCACCAGTTTGTCGCCGCGCAGGTAGATCTGGACGCGCAGGTTGAGAAAGCCGTGACGCAGGCCGTCGAACTCGCGCTTGGGATCGGCGAGATAGCTGCGAATCTGATCGAAGGCCAGCAGCGCAATGTGATCGGTGCGGATGTTGCGGAGGCTCACACCGACGTCTTTTTCGATTTCCTGCACCAGCCAATCATCGTCGACGATGCGCAACTCAGTCACGCCGCGGAAACGCCGTGCCGCGGGCCGCAGGCGTACGCGGTGATGAAAACACTGCGTGAGTCGGGAGGGCATCATAGTGCAAGGGGTCGCGCGGCGGCGTTCATCATGCAGTGGGTTCGGAGTCCGTGGGTACGCTTGCCGGCGGCGGCAAATTTTCAGGGGATTGCGCTGCGTTCTCCGGCTCGCCATCGGCGAGCTTGCGCAGGCGCTTTTCCTCTTTCTTTTTCTTCTTTGCCAATTCCTTCTGGCGCTTCTCGAATTGATAGTTCGGCTTGGCCAATGGTCGTCCTTTCCTAGTCTGCGTTGGCAGAAAGCCCGCATTACGTTTAACTGCCGATGCGGCTCCTCAACGGGCTACAGAGCGGGGGGGCGCGCTGCCTAATATTTGCGGCGCTGGCGTAGGCATTCCGCGATTACGCGTAACAATGCGTATTGTAACAAGTTATGCCCCTGCTGAGGGATCGCCGCGTACCCGCGGCCGCGGATTCAGTGGCCGGATTTCTTCGGCATATACAGGTCGGTGATCGTGCCTTCTGCAATCTCGGCGGCGAAGAAGGCGGTTTCCGAGAGCGTCGGATGCGGATGGATGGTGAGCGCGAGGTCCATGGCATCGGCGCCCATTTCGAGCGCGAGCACCATTTCGGCGATCAGTTCTCCGGCGTTGACCCCGACCATCCCCGCGCCGATGATGCGTTGCGTGCCCTTCTCCAGCAGCAGCTTGGTCATTCCCTCGTCGCGCCCCATGGCAATCGCGCGTCCGCTCGCCGCCCACGGAAATGCTGCGCGCTCGTATTCGAGGCCGGCGGCCCGCGCCTGCGTTTCTGTGACGCCCATCCACGCCACTTCCGGATCCGTGTAGGCAACCGACGGTATGGTGCGCGCATCGAAGGCGACCTTGCGGCCCGCGATGACCTCGGCGGCGACGCGGGCTTCGTGCGTGGCTTTGTGCGCGAGCATGGGCTCGCCGACGATGTCGCCGATGCCGTAGATGTGCGGCACATTGGTCCGCATCTGGCGGTCGACCGGGATGTAGCCGCGCTCGTTGACTGTGATTCCGGCAGCTTCGGCATTCAGATTGCGTCCATTTGGGCGGCGGCCGACTGCCATCAGCACGCAATCGAAGGTCTCGGGCGCCGCTACCTTCGCGCCCTCGTAACTCACTTTCAGGCCTTCAGGCGTCGCTTCGATTTTCGCGACCTTGGTCTTGATCAGTATGTTTTCGTAGCGCTGGCCGATGCGCTTGGCGAGCGGGCGCACCAGATCGCGGTCCGCACCCGGGATCAGTCCGTCCATCAATTCCACGACGGTAATTCGCGTGCCGAGCGCGTCGAACACAGTCGCCATCTCGAGACCGATGATGCCGCCGCCGATCACCAGCATGCGTTTGGGTACCGTGGACAGCTCGAGCGCACCAGTGGAATCGATCAGGCGCGGATCGTCATAGGGAAAGCCCGGGATGCGCGCCACGCTCGAGCCCGCGGCGATGATGCAGTGGTCGAACGACACGGTTTTGGCGCCGGCCGCGCTTTCCACGCGCAGCATGTTAGGGGAGGAGAACTGCGCGCTGCCCTGGATCACCGTGACGCGGCGCTGTTTGGCGAGTCCCGCCAGTCCCTGAGTGAGCTTGCTCACGACGCCCGCCTTCCATGCGCGCAGCTTGTCGAGGTCGATTTCCGGCTTGCCGAATTTCACGCCGCTGTGTGCGAGGTGACCGGCATCGTCGATCACCTTGGCGACGTGCAGCAGCGCTTTGGAAGGGATGCAGCCGACGTTGAGGCACACGCCGCCGAGCGTCGCATAACGCTCGATCAGCACCACCTGCTTGCCGAGATCGGCGGCGCGAAACGCGGCCGTGTAGCCGCCGGGTCCGGCGCCGATGACGACGACCTCGGCGTGCAGGTCGCCCTTGGGGCCGGTATAAGGCGCAGATACCGGCGCAGATGCCGGGGCGGTCGCCGCCGCGGGTTCGGCCTTGGCCGCAGCCTCCTTTGGCGGTACGCTCGCGGGCGTAGGTGCCGCCGCCGGGGGCGCAGCTGCGGTCACGCCCTCTGCTTCAAGTGTGAGGATCACTGACCCTTCCGACACCTTGTCGCCGGCTTTTACCTTGAGTTCGCGCACCGTTCCCGCCCGCGGCGCGGGGATCTCCATGGTCGCTTTGTCCGATTCCAGGGTGAGCAGCGGATCCTCAGGGTTCACGTGGTCACCGGGCTTGACCAGTACTTCGATCACCGGGATCTCATGAAAATCGCCGATGGCCGGCACTTTGATATCGATTGTTTTACTCATGGCAGGGCATTCAAGAGCCGCGCAGCGCGCTCACGCGCGCGTCGGACTCAAGTCACAGTTCATTGATCGGATTGCGGGGGCGCATCAGCTGCGGATTTCTCCGTTGCCAAACACCACCCATTTGAGCGAGGTGAGGCCTTCCAGCCCCACCGGGCCGCGCGCGTGCAGCTTGTCGGTCGAGATGCCGATCTCGGCGCCCAAGCCGTACTCGTAGCCGTCGGCGAAGCGTGTCGACGCGTTGACCATGACCGAGCTGGAATCGACTTCGCGCAGAAAGCGCTGCGCGCGCGCCGCATCTTCGGTGACGATGGTGTCGGTGTGCTGCGAGCCGTACTTCGCGATGTGCTCGATGGCCTCGTCGATCCCGTCGACGATGCGCACCGCGAGGATGGCGGCGAGGTACTCGGTGTACCAGTCCTCTTCCGTCGCGGTCTTCATGTCCGGCACGAGTTTGCGCGCCGCTTCATCGCCGCGCAGCTCGATGCCCTTGGCGACGTAGATCTTTGCGAGCTGCGGCAGCACCTGCTCCGCGATGCGCCGGTCCACGAGCAGCGTCTCCATGGTGTTGCAGGTGCCCAGGCGCTGGGTCTTGGCGTTGTCGGCGATGCGGATCGCTTTCTCGAGATCCGCTTTCTCGTCGATGTAGACGTGGCACACGCCGTCCAGATGCTTGATCATCGGAATGCGCGACTCCTGCATGACGCGCTCGATCAGGCTCTTGCCTCCGCGCGGCACCACGATGTCCACGTACTGGTTCATGCGCAGCAGCTCGCCCACCGCCGCGCGGTCGGTCGTGGATATGACCTGCACCGCGCTCTCGGGCAGCCCGGCGCCTTTGAGCCCGTCGTGCACACAGCGCGCGATCGCCTGATTGGAGTTGATCGCCTCGGAACCGCCGCGCAGGATGGTGGCGTTGCCCGACTTCAGGCACAGCCCCGCGGCATCCGCGGTCACATTGGGGCGCGACTCGTAGATGATCGCGATGACGCCCAGCGGCACCCGCATGCGTCCCACCTTGATGCCCGAGGGGCGTTGCCTGAGTTCGCTGATCTCGCCGACCGGATCCGGCAGCCCGGCGATCTGCCGCAGGCCGTCGGCCATCGCGGCGACAGATTTTTCGTTGAGCGTGAGGCGGTCGAGCAGCGGCGCATCGAGGTTCCGCGCGCGCGCTGCTTCAAGATCGAGCGCATTCGCGGCCAGCAGCTCTTTGACGTCGCGCTCGATTGCCTGCGCGGTGAGCGTCAGGGCACGATTGCGCGTCGCGCTGTCCGACTTGGCGACTAGGCGCGAGGCGGCGCGCGCCGCCTGGCCTACGCCGACCATGTATTCGTGGAGATCCATGTTCATCAACGGGATTGAGGATAGAGGAATGATAGCGCTATTCGAGCGCTCATAGGCGGGCGAAGCGCAATCCGAGCTGCAGCAACTCGTCCCATACGTCGCCGGTCGCGAGCCCCTTGATCATGCGGTCGATGCGCGCCGCCTGTCGCAGCGCGCCTTCGACGCGCGGGGCGCCGTCGCGCCCGACGTGACGCTGCATCAGCTGCTCGCGCGCGCCCCACACGCGCGCCGTGCGCAGCGCCTGCTGCATGGGGCGGCCGGCGGCGAGTTCTGCAATCACGCGGCCCGCCGCGTGCAGTTCTTCGGTGATCGCCCACAGCACCAGCGTGGGCGCGGCGCCTTCGCCGCGCAGTCCTTCAATCACCCGCGCATAGTGTTGCGCATCGCCCGCGAGCACGATCGCCCCCAGTTCGTAGACGTCGAAGCGCGCAACGTCGAGCACGGCATCCTTGGCTTTCTCGAACGGAATCTCGCCCGGGGGACACAGCAGCGCCAGCTTCTGCACTTCCTGATAACCGGCCAGCAGGTTGCCTTCGATCTTGGCGGCGATGAATTCCAGAGTTTGCTCATCGGCGTGCTGATCCTGCATTTTCAGCCGCCCGCTGAGCCATGCCGGCAGCCGTGCGCGTGGGACCGCTTTGGCCTCGACCATGACGCCGGCCTGCTCCAGCGCGGCAAACCACGCGCTCTTTTGTGCTCGCCAGTCGAGCTCGGGCAGCATGATGAGGCTGACCGTATCCTCCGGCAAACGCGCGCAGTACTCGGCGAGCGCCGGGCCGCCGTCAGTGCCGGGCTTGCCGTTGGGAATGCGCAGTTCGAGCAGGCGGCGCGTGCCGAACAGAGACAGGCTGTTGCCGCTCGCTTTGAGCTGCGACCAGTCGAAATACTGTTCCGCGATGAGCACCTCGCGTTCGGCGTAGCCCTCGGCGCGGGCGCGTGCGCGGATGCGGTCGCCGGCTTCCAGCGCGAGCAGAGGCTCGTCGCCGTACACCGTGTAAAGCGCCGCGCACGTGCGCTTCAATTCGCGCGCCAGCTCTTCCGTGCTAATCCTCATCGCTGTCCTGCGCAGCCGCGCCGCACGCCGCGCTTGCGGTGTGTGGCGCTCAAGAGCTGAGGTGCGTCGCCTGCAGGCGATGCATCAGCTGCTGCACCGCATCGTTCTGCATGTCACGAAACAGCAGGGCTTCCTCCTGTTCCTTCGCGATCACATCGGTGTCGTTGTAGGAAAGATCGCGGCGCAGCAGGATTTCGCTGGGCGGTATGTATTCCTTGCCCTGGTCATAGAGGCGGTAGCCCAGGCGATAGCGCAGCGTGATCTCGCGCACGCGCCCGCCGCCCGATAGCGACAGGATGGTGCGCTCGCGGGCTTCGGTGAGTATCTGCAGCGTAACCTGGGCCTGCTTGGGATCATCGGTGATGCGGGTTTGCGAGCCCGCGCGCACCGCACGCATCAGGTCATTGCGAAATGACGACGGGCCGCTGGTCTGCACGTAGAGCGAGCTGAAGGGCAGCGCGGACTGTCCGCGCAGCTGAAAGCCGCAGCCGGTGAGGAGCGCGGCGGCGAGCAGCGCGAGCAGCGCGCTTTTCGAGCGGGCGTAGATTGCGGCGTGCATGTGTACCCTTTCGTTCTCTTATACGACAATGTTCACCAGGCGGCCGGGAACCACCACGACTTTCTTCACCGCCTGATCCCCCACGTGTTTGCGCACGTTGGCATTATCCAGCGCGAGTTTCTCGATCGCTGCGCGGTCGGCATCGGCCGCAACGCGGATGTTGCCGCGCAGCTTGCCGTTCACCTGCAGCACCAGCTCGATTTCGGCAGCGGCCAGCGCGCCGGGGTCGAACTCCGGCCACGGCGCGGTCAGCAGATCTTCGCCGAGCTTGAGCTCGCGCCACAGCGCGTGCGTGATGTGCGGGGTGATGGGCGCGAGCACGCGCAGCAGAATGCTCATTCCCTCCAACACCAGCGCGCGCTGCGCCGGTTGCGCGCCGGCGGCGCGCTCCAGCGCATTGAGCATCTTCATGGTGGCGGACACCACGGTGTTGAACTGGAACTTGCCGAAGTCATGGCTGGCCTGCTTAAGCGCCGCGTGGATCTCGCGCCGCGCCTGCTGCAGTGCGTCGGGGGCGCTCGCCCAGTCGATGGGCCCATTGGCATCGCCGAACGCTGCGCGCTGCTCGTAAGCGAAATTCCACATGCGCTTGAGGAAACGCGATGCGCCTTCGACGCCCGCGCCGTTCCATACCAGCGTGTCTTCGGGCGGGCTCGCGAACATCATGAACAGCCGCGCGGTGTCGGCGCCGTAGTCTTCGATCAGGGCCTGCGGATCGACGCCGTTGTTTTTCGACTTCGACATGGTGCCCATGCCGCCTGATTCCACCGGGGCGCCGTCAGCGCGCAGCGTCGCGCCAAGGCGCTTGCCGCTTTCGTCCACCGTGACGTCGACATCGGCAGGGTTGTAGTAGCTGATGCGGCCGTTGCCGATCTTGCGAAAGTAGATCTCGTTGAGCACCATGCCCTGGGTGAGCAGCTTGCTGAAGGGCTCGTCGACCTTGACCAGGCCGAGGTCGCGCATCACCTTGGTGTAGAAGCGCGAGTAGAGCAGGTGCAGGATCGCGTGCTCGATGCCGCCGATGTACTGGTCGACCGGCGGCCAGTAGTGGGCGCGCTCATCGACCATCGCGTTCTTCTGGTCGGGACACGCGTAGCGCATGAAGTACCAGGACGAGTCGACGAAGGTGTCCATGGTGTCGGTTTCGCGCTTGGCCGGCTGCCCGCATTTTGGGCAGCTGCAGTTCACGAAGTCGGCGCGCTTGTTGAGCGGATTGCCGCTGCCGTCGGGCACGCAGTCCTCAGGCAGCACCACCGGCAGATCGGCGTCGGGCACCGGCACGTCGCCGCAGGCGCCGCAGTGGATGAGCGGGATCGGCGTGCCCCAGTAGCGCTGGCGCGAGATGCCCCAGTCGCGCAGCCGCCACAGCACCTGCTTTTCGCCGAGCCCCAAAGCTTTGAGGGCGGCAGCGATCGCATCCACCGCCGGCTCGTAGGCGAGCCCGTCGTACTTGCCGGAGTTCACGCAGGTGCCGGTTTCCTTGTCGGCGTACCACGGCTGCCAGCCGTCGGTGCTAAAGCTCTGGCCTGCGACTGCAATCGACTGCTTGATCGGCAAGTCGTAGCGCTTGGCAAAGTGGAAGTCGCGCTCGTCGTGCGCCGGCACCGCCATCACGGCGCCTTCGCCGTAGCTCATCAGCACATAGTTGCCGACCCAGATCTCGACTTTCTCCCCGCTTAGCGGATGCGTCGCGTAGATGCCGGTCGGCATGCCTTTCTTTTCCATGGTCGCCAGATCGGCTTCCATCACCGAGCTGCGCCGGCATTCCGCGATGAAAGCTGCGAGCTGCGGATTCGGTTGCGCCGCGCGGGTGGCCAGCGGATGCTCGGGCGCGATCGCGCAGAAGGTGACGCCCATGATGGTGTCGGCGCGCGTGGTGAACACCCACAGCAGCCCTTTTTCCGCCGCGCTGCCTTGTGTTGCAGGCGCCTCGTACGGAAAGGCGAAGCGCACGCCGTGGCTCTTGCCGATCCAGTTCGCCTGCATGGTCTTGACGCGCTCCGGCCAGCCGGACAGCGTGTCGAGGGCGGACAGCAACTCATCGGCGTACTTGGTGATCGCCATGTAGTACATGGGGATCTCGCGCTTTTCCACCAGCGCGCCGGTGCGCCAGCCGCGCCCGTCGATCACCTGCTCGTTGGCGAGCACCGTCTGGTCGACCGGGTCCCAGTTCACGACGCCGGTCTTCTTGTAGACCAGGCCGCGCTCCAGCATGCGCAAAAACAGCCACTGGTTCCAGCGATAGTAGTCGGGCTTGCAGGTGGCGATCTCGCGTTCCCAGTCGATCGCGAAGCCGAGCGCCACCAGCTGCTTCTTCATGTAGGCGATGTTGTCGTACGTCCACTGTGCGGGCGGCACGCGGTTGGCCATCGCGGCGTTTTCCGCGGGCAGGCCGAACGCGTCCCAGCCCATCGGCTGCAGCACGTTGTAGCCGCGCATGCGGTGATAGCGGGAGAGCACGTCGCCGATGGTGTAGTTGCGCACGTGGCCCATGTGCAGCTTGCCCGACGGATAGGGAAACATCGACAGGCAGTAGTATTTTTTCTGGCCGGGGGTCTCGAGCGCGCGAAAGGCGTTGCGCTGCGCCCAATGGTCCTGCGCTTCGCGCTCGATCACGTGCGGATTGTATTTTTCTTGCATGGTTGGGGTGCGCGCTGAGCCTGAGACAAAAACGCCAAATTATACCCGCAACCATAGGCACTGCCGGCGGCCTCTTTCTTAGCCGCACGCTGTTGGCGGTTTCTCAAACGCCCTGGCCCGGACAGCGGCTGCCGGCAGGGCCTATAATCCCGCATCGTCATTGACCACCAAGCATGTCGCCCTCTTTTCTTTCCGGTCTCAACGCACCGCAGCTCGAAGCCGTCACTCTACCGCACGCCTCGGCGCTGATCCTGGCCGGCGCCGGCAGCGGCAAGACGCGGGTGCTCACCACGCGCATCGCGTGGCTGATCCAGACCGCGCAGGTGAGCCCGACCGGTCTGCTCGCCGTCACATTTACCAACAAGGCGGCCCGCGAAATGCTGACGCGCTTGAGCGCGATGCTGCCGATCAACACGCGCGGCATGTGGGTCGGCACCTTCCATGGACTCTGCAATCGCATGCTGCGCATGCATCACCGCGAAGCGGGACTGCCGCAGCTGTTTCAGATCCTCGACAGCCAGGACCAGCTTGCGCTGGTGAAGCGCGTGCTGAAGGCGGCCAATGTGGACGACGAGCGATTTCCGCCGCGCCAGGTCGCGTGGTTCATCAACCGCCACAAGGAAGAGGGCCGGCGCCCGCACCAGGTCGAGGAGCACGACGCGCACGAGCGCCGCATGCGCGAACTCTACGTTCTCTATGACGAGCAGTGCCAGCGCGAAGGCGCGGTCGATTTCGCCGAGCTGCTGCTCAGGTCGCACGAGCTGCTGTCCAAGAACGAGGTGCTGCGCGATCATTACCGCAGCCGCTTTCAGCACATCCTGGTCGACGAGTTTCAGGACACCAACCGCCTGCAGTACGACTGGCTGCGGCTGTTGGCGGGACGCGACAACGCGATCTTTGCGGTCGGCGACGATGACCAAAGCATCTACGCGTTTCGCGGCGCCACGGTTGCCAATATGCAGGAGCTGCAGAAGGATTTTGCGATCGAGCGCGTGATCAAGCTCGAGCAGAACTATCGTTCCCACGGCCACATCCTCGATGCGGCGAACGCGCTGATCGACCACAACCGCAAGCGCCTGGGCAAGAATCTGTGGACGGCGGAGGGCAAGGGCGAGCCGCTGCGGTTGTTTGAGGCGGACACCGATTTCGAGGAGGCCGCATTCATCGTCGACGAGGTGAAGGCCCTGCAGAGCTCGGGCGTGAGGCTGTCAGAGATCGCGTTGCTCTATCGTTCGAATGCGCAGTCGCGGGTGCTCGAGCACGCGCTGTTCAATGCCGGCGTCGCCTACCGCGTCTACGGCGGCCTCAGGTTCTTCGAGCGCCAGGAAATCAAGCACGCGCTCGCTTATCTGCGCCTGCTGGCGGCAGACGACGATGACGGCGCGCTGCTCAGGATCATCAATTTTCCGGGACGCGGCATCGGCGCGCGCTCGGTCGAGCAGCTCCAGGACCTGGCCAAGAGCCGCGGGCTGAGCCTGTGGGCGGCGGCCCGCGAGAAGGCGGCGATTGTGCCGGGCGCCGCGGACGGTTCGCCGCCGCCGGTGCTCAAGGGCGTGCCCGCGTTCGTCGCGCTGATCGCCGGCATGCGCGCGGCGTGCGCTGAGCTGCCGCTGCCCGAGATCATCGAGCACGTGATCGAACACAGCGGCCTCAAACAGCATTACAAGAGCGAGCGCGACGGCAGCGACCGCCTGGAGAACCTGGACGAGCTGATCAACGCCGCCGCGGGTTTCGTCGCCGACGAGTACCAGCCGGATTCCAGCTTGAGCGCTTTTCTCGCGCATGCCGCGCTTGAAGCGGGCGACAATCAGGCGCAGGCCGGCAGCGACGCGCTGCAGCTGATGACGGTGCACTCGGCCAAAGGACTGGAGTTTCACAGCGTATTCGTGAGCGGGCTCGAAGAAGGGCTGTTCCCGCACGAGAACAGCCTGTCCGAGGCCGACGGACGGGAGGAGGAGCGGCGCCTGATGTATGTGGCGCTGACGCGCGCGCAACGGCGGCTTTACCTCAGCTTTGCGCAAAGCCGCATGCTGCACGGGCAGACGCGCTACAACATCGCGTCGAGCTTTCTGCAGGAGCTGCCGGCGGAGCTGCTGCGGCGCGTCTACGGGAGCTCGAAGGCGCAGGCTCCGGAATACGGATCGCGGGCGCGGGAATCCTCTGCCGCTTACTCGGCGCCCGCAGTTGCCGGAGCGCAATCCGGCATGCAGTGGCGCATCGGCGAAATCGTCACGCATCCCAAGTTCGGCAGCGGCGTCATCGTCAACGCGGAAGGGCGCGGCGCCGACGCGCGCGTGCAGGTGAATTTCAAACGCGCCGGCACCAAGTGGCTGGCCCTCGAGTACGCCAAGCTTACGCGGGCGTAACTTCGTTAGGCTGCACGAACAGGTCTTTGTAGCTCGCGTAGATCGAGGGCACGAGTATCGGCGCCAGCAGCCATAGACCCAGGTCGGGCTGGCGCGCGGCTGCGGCCAGCGGTGTGAGCAGGATGAACGAGAACACCACCGCACTGGCGTAGGCGATAAACGGCAGGATGTTCTTCACGCATGCCCACAGGCTCAGCGCCAGCGCGCGCATGGGCGGCACGTCGTCGAAGAACACGAGCAGCGGAGCAAACCAGGCCGCCATCATGAGCGGCGCTGACAGCACCGACGCGGCGAGCAGCGCGTACATCATCTGGCTCACCACCGGTTCCGGCAGCTCGAGCGGCTGCGTGCCGCTGCGCGCCGCCATCTGGCTTACGATGGCGCTGATCGCCTCCGCGCCGCCCAGGGACAGGATCAGCTTCGCCATCAGCACCTGGCCGGCGAGCGAGATGGCGCCGATCAGCAGCAGCTGCGGCGCGCTTTTGAGAAAACCGCTCAACAGATAACCGAACTTCAGCGGCAGCCCGCGTTCGAGCGCCTGTGCTCCGTGACAAAGCCCGGCGATGATGTTAGGCGCGATCAGGACGGTGACGAGGCCGACCAGCGGAATCGCAATCAACAGCCGGCTGCCGAAAAACAGGACCGCCATCAGCAGCAGCCACTGCCGCGGGCTGCGGCGGCAAAGAATGATGCCCGCGGAAATCCAGCGCCAGCCATGCCTGAAACCTACGCTGCGCGCGTTCATGGCAGGCACAGCCCGTTGGCGCCAGCGACATGCTGCGTCAGTATGCGCTGGAAGTAGGCGGGGTCTTTGGCGTAGGTGAGCTCGCCGGCGCGCGGCAGGTGCAGATCGTAGAGCCGCGACATCCAGAAGCGCAGCGCCCCGGCGCGCAGCATGACCGGCCACATCCGGCGTTCGTCTGCGCTGAATGCGCGCACCTCGCAATATGCATTGAGCAGCGCGCCGCTGCGCTTGCCATCGAGCGCGCCGTTCTCGGTCACGCACCAGTCGTTCACGGCGATCGCGATGTCGTAGAGGAGCGCGTCTACGCAGGCAAAATAAAAATCGACGATCCCGCCCACGCGTGCGCCATCCCACAGCACGTTTTCGCGAAACAGGTCGGCGTGGATCGCGCCGCTTGACAGATTGTCGGTGCGCTGCAGGGACTGGAAGCTCACCTCGGCCTGTAGCAGGCGCGCGCTCCCGGCATCCAGAAACCGCAGCACCTGCGGCAGCGTTGCCGTCCACCAGGCGGGGCCGCGCGGGTTCGGCACGCGGCCGTGGTAGCTGTTGCTGGCGAGGTGCATGTGCGCGAGCAGTGCGCCGATGGTTGCGCAGTGCTGCGCGTTCACTTCTTTCAGCTCGGCGCCCGGCATGCAGGTGACGAGGGTTGCGGGCTTGCCGTTGAGTTCGCCGAGATAAGCATGGTCTAGATCTGCGATCGGCTGTGGGCAGGGTATGCCGTGGCGCGCGTAGTGCGCCATCAGGTCGAGATAGAACGGCAGTTCCGGTGCCTTGAGCTTCTCGAACAGCGTGAGCACGTAGCGGCCGCTGCTGGTGGTGACAAAATAGTTGGTGTTCTCAATGCCCGCGGCGATGCCGGTGAGCTGCTTGAGCTCGCCGATCGAATAGCGTTTGAGCCACGCCGCAAGCTGCGCGGGCGTGACGGTGGTGTATACGGACATTAGATGTGCGCGGCGGGCGTGCAGTTCAGGCAATGCGGGCGGGATCGGCCGCTCGTGGGCGACTTCCCGTGCGACAGCGCTCAAAAGCTATGTATGACCCACATCGGCGGGCGGATCCCGCTGTCCAGGCTGTCCTGGCGCGTCATGCGGCCGTCGCCTTTTTCGTCGATCAGATAATACGAACGGCCGTTGGCGGGTGTCACTTTCAGCATATAGAGCTTGCCGGCCACGCGGTATTCTTCGACGGTGTCCGTGCCGCGCTGAATGATGGTCACCTGCGGTTCGAGCGCGGGATCGAGTGCCATTCCCGGAGGCGGTGGCGGCGGCTCGGGGACCGGCTGCAGATTGTTGGGGAGCTCCGCGGCGACCACACGCAGAGCAGCGCTCAACAGCAGGATGGCTAACAAAATGCGCATGTGCATTCCTTGGTTGATACGCTGTATTATCAGGGTTTCCCGCGCAAATTTCAAAGCGAGTTGCGTACCGGGTCTGAGCGGACTGCCGGACCCCTTCCCGGACCGCGCTTCGCATCGAACCCGCAATGACTAAAACCCTGCTTCTGGTCGACGGCTCGTCGTATCTTTACCGCGCATTTCATGCGCTGCCCGATATGCGCAACCGGCTGAACGAGCCCACCGGCGCGATCTACGGCGTGCTCAACATGCTGCGCCGGTTGCACAAGGACTATCCAGCCAATTATAGCGCCTGCGTGTTTGACGCCAAGGGCAAGACCTTTCGCGACGACATGTATCCGCAGTACAAGGCCACGCGCCCGCCGATGCCCGACGAGCTGGTTGCGCAGATCGAGCCGTTGCACGAGGTGATCCGCGCCATGGGCTGGCCGCTGGTGGTCATCGAGGGCGTGGAAGCCGACGACGTGATCGGCACGCTCGCCTCGCAGGCGCGGCGCGCCGGGCTGCGCACCGTGATCTCGACCGGCGACAAGGACATGGCGCAACTGGTCGACGCCAGCGTCACGCTCGTCAACACCATGTCCAACGAAACGCTGGACGTGCCCGGCGTCGAGCGCAAGTTCGGCGTCAAGCCAGAGAATTTCATCGATTACCTGACGCTGATCGGGGACACGGTCGACAACGTGCCCGGTGTATCCAAGGTGGGTCCGAAGACCGCGGCCAAGTGGATCGCTCAGTACGGATCGCTGGCCGGCGTGCTCGCGCATGCCGATGATATCGGCGGCGCGGTGGGCGTGAACCTGCGTGCGGTGCGCGACTGGCTGCCCAAGGCGCGCGAACTGCTGACCATACGCTGCGATGTCGAAATGCCGCTCGCGCCCGAGGCTTTGGCGCATGCGCCGCAGGACCGCGCGAAGTTAGCCGAGCTGTTCGAGCGCTTTGAGTTCCGTACCTGGCGGCGCGAGCTCGATGATCGTGCTGAAAGCGCTGCGGGCGTGCCTGCGCCGTCGGCGACGCCCGCGGTCGCGGCGCTGCCGCCGAGCGTTCCGCGCAGCTATGAATGCGTGCTCACTGAAACTGAGCTCGCGGCATGGCTCGCTAAGATATCAGAAGCGCCGCTCGCCGCCTTCGACACCGAAACGACGATGCTTGACGCGCAGCGCGCGGAACTGGTAGGACTCTCGCTGGCGGTCGAGGCGGGCCGCGCTGCTTATGTGCCGCTCGCGCACCGCTATCCGGGCGCGCCGGAGCAACTCGATCGGGCAGCGGTGCTCGCGCGGCTCAAGCCGTGGCTGGAAGACGAGCGCATGCCGAAGCTCGGGCAGAACATCAAGTTCGACATGCACGTACTCGCCAACTACGGCATCCAGATGCGCGGCATCGCCCACGACACGCTGCTCGAGTCCTATGTATTGGAAAGCCACAAGCCGCACGACATGGACAATCTGGCCGAGCGTCATCTGGGCGTCAAGACGCTGAGCTACGCCGAGGTGTGCGGCAAGGGCGCCGCGCAGATCTGCTTCGACCAGGTGTCGATCGAGCGCGCGACCACCTACGCCGCCGAGGATGCGGATATCACGCTGCAGCTGCACCAGGCACTCTATCCGCAGATCGAGCGCGATGCCAAGCTCACGCGCGTCTACCGCGAGATCGAGCTGCCGGTGATCTGCGTGCTGCAGACCATGGAACGTCACGGCGTGCTGATCGACGTGCAGATGCTGGAGGCGCAAAGCCGCGAGCTCGGCCTGAAGATGCTGGAGCTGGAAAGCGCGGCGCAGGCGCAGGCGGGCCAGCCTTTCAACCTGAATTCGCCGAAGCAGATCCAGGAAATCCTGTTCGAGCAGCAAAAGCTGCCGGTGCTCAAGAAGACCCCGGGCGGCACGCCTTCGACCGACGAGGAGGTGCTGCAGCAACTGGCGCTCGACTATCCTCTGCCCAAGATGATCCTCGAGTACCGCGGCATCGCCAAGCTCAAATCGACCTATACCGACAAGCTGCCGCGCATGCGCAATCCCGCGACCGGCCGCGTGCATACGAATTATGCGCAGGCGGTGGCGATCACCGGGCGCTTGTCGAGCAACGAGCCCAATCTGCAGAACATCCCGGTGCGCACCGCCGAAGGGCGGCGCATCCGCGAAGCGTTCATCGCGCCCGCGGGCAGCTCCATCATGTCCGCGGACTATTCGCAGATCGAGCTCAGGATCATGGCGCACATCTCGCAGGACGCGGGCCTGCTGAAAGCGTTTGCGGCAGGCGAAGACATCCACCGCGCGACTGCCGCCGAGATCTTCACGCAGGACCCGGCGGCGGTGACTTCCGAACAGCGGCGCTATGCGAAGGTCATCAACTTCGGGCTGATTTACGGCATGTCCGCATTTGGACTGGCGAGCCAGCTCGGTGTGGAGCGCGCCGCGGCGCAACAGTATATGGAACGCTATTTCGCGCGCTATCCGGGCGTGGCCGAATACATGCGCGTCACGCGCGAGCAGGCGCGCGAGCAGGGCTATGTGGAGACGGTGTACGGGCGCAAGCTGTGGCTGCCGGAAATCCGCGGTGGCAATGGTGCGCGCCGGCAGGCCGCAGAGCGTGCTGCGATCAATGCGCCGATGCAGGGCACGGCGGCCGATCTCATCAAAATGGCGATGATCGTGGTGCAGAAATGGCTGGAAGACCAGGCGCTGGGCACCAAGCTCATCATGCAGGTGCACGACGAACTGGTGTTCGAAGTCCCGGACGCAGAAATTGCAACCGTGAAAGCGGCGCTGCCGGATCTCATGTGCAAGGTGGCGAGCCTCGCGGTGCCGTTAGCCGTCGAGATCGGGGTCGGCCCCAACTGGGACAAAGCCCATTAAGGGCTGCGATTCCTAGATTACGCCGGCGTCGTGCGCCTGCTGGTCCGCGTGGTAGCTCGAACGCACCAGTGGGCCGCAGGCGGCGTGCGCGTAGCCGAGCTCCTGGGCGCGGCGTTCGAAATCCTTGAAGATCGCAGGCTCTGCGTAGCGTTCTACCGGCAGATGATGCACGGTCGGCTGCAGGTACTGGCCGAGCGTCAGCATACTTACGCCGTGTGCGCGCAGGTCGCGCATTACCTCGAGTATTTCTTCATCGGTCTCGCCTAGCCCCAGCATCAGCCCTGACTTCGTAGGCACCTGCGGCGCGCGCTCGCCAAACGCCTGCAGCAGACGCAGCGAGTGCAGGTAATCGGCGCCAGGACGCGCGCGCTTGTAGAGGCGTGGCACGGTCTCCAGATTGTGGTTCATTACGTCCGGCGCATCGGCCGCCAGTATGTCGAGCGCGACGTCCAGCCGCCCGCGAAAGTCGGGCACCAGCACTTCGATGCTCGTGGCGGGCGAATGCGTGCGCACGGCGCGGATGCAGGCGGCGAAATGCTGCGCGCCGCCGTCGCGCAGATCGTCGCGGTCGACGCTGGTAATGACCACGTACTTGAGACGCAATGCGGCGATGGTGGCAGCGAGCTTGTTCGGTTCCTCCGCATCGGGCGGCAGCGGCTTGCCGTGGCCGACGTCGCAGAACGGGCAGCGCCGGGTGCACAAATCGC
>CAIVHG010000005.1 GCA_903905655.1 uncultured beta proteobacterium
CAGTATTCGGTGTCGGACCACCTCATGTACGAATTGCAGGCCAAATGCTACGCCGCGTTGGGCCGGCGGCTGGCACAGCATCGCGCGCTGGCGGAGTCTTACTACCGGGTGGGTAATGTAAAGTCCGCGATTGAGCAATTATTACTGGCGCAGAAAAGCGGCGACGGCGATTTCTACCAGCTGTCGAGCGTCGACGCACGGCTACGGCAGCTGCGTGCCATCCAGCAGGAAGCGCGCAAGGAAAATCCCAATCAAAAATAAACGGGCGTCGCCGTCAGATGAAGCTGGCGATAAACCCGACGGCGCCGCACGCAAGGATGACCGGGATCACGCCGATCTTGTAGCGGATGAGCGCGATCATTGCGGCAATCCCGATCGCTGCTGACAACGCGTCGAAATGCTGGCCCAGGCCCTGCGGCCATAGCACGTGGTACGCAAAATACACCGCTAGATTCAGGATCACGCCGACCACTGCAGCGGTAATGCCGATCAGTGGCGCGGTAAAGCTCAGATTGCCGTGCGTGGACTCGATGATCGGCGCGCCGAGCAGTATTAAGAAGAAGCTCGGCAAAAAAGTGAAATAAGTGGCCACCACGGCCGCGGCCGTGGCGGTGACGAGTGCGCTCTGCGCACCGAACAGCGGTTGTGTCCAGCCGCCGACGAAGCCGATGAAGCTCACGATCATGATGAGCGGTCCCGGCGTCGTTTCTCCCAGCGCAAGACCGTCCATCATCTGGGTCGCAGTAAGCCAGTGATACTGTTCCACGCCGCCCTGATTGATATAGGGCAGCACGGCATACGCACCGCCGAAGGTGAGCAGCGCGGCTTTGGTGAAGAACCATCCCATCTGGGTGAGGGTGCCGGAAGGGCCAAAGCACGCATAGAGCAGGCCGATCACGCCGCTCCACAACGCGAGACACGTGGCGCACACGCGCGCGACTCCCGGCCAGGTGAACCGGGCATGCGCCGGCGGCGGGGTATCGTCATCGATGAGCGCGCTGCCGTAGCGCTTGCCAGCACTTGCGTGGCCGCCGCCAGCGGCAAACTGACCGGGCGCAAAGCGGCCGCCGAGCGCGCCGAGTACGCCGGCGGCAAGCACGATGTACGGAAACGGCACGTTGAATGCGTAAATGCCGATGAATGCCGCAGCGGCGATACACCACAACGACGCATGCCTGAGGGCGCGGGTGGCGATGCGATGCGCGGCCATGGCGACGAGCGCCGTCACCGCCGGCTTCACGCCGTACAGCACTCCGGCGACCGCGGGCACGTTGCCGTACGCCATGTAGATCCATGACAGCGCGATCAGTATGATGAGCGAGGGCAGTACGAACAGACTGCCGGCAGCGATGGCGCCACGCGTCTTGTGCATCATCCAGCCGATATAAGTCGCGAGCTGCGTCGCCTCCGGTCCGGGCAGCAACATGCAATAGTTGAGCGCGTGCAGGAAACGCCGCTCCGAGATCCAGCGCTTTTGCTCGACCAGGTCGCGATGCATGATTGCGATCTGTCCGGTGGGGCCGCCGAAGCTGATGAAGCCCAGCTTGAGCCAATACCAAAGCGCTTCGCTGAACGAAACGGGTGAGGGCGCTGCATCAGGTGCCGGCACGGGGTTCCTTTCGCCTCAGGGATGCGTATGGGCGCGACGTTATTACGCAGGAGCGGGCAGCCCGCGCTTTATCCAGAGCCGCATAATACCCTTTATGATATTGTATTTTGGGCGTAGCTTGGTTTCGACGATGAGCAGCTTTCTCTACTTCGGTATCGTGTGAGTTATGGCTATACACGCTTTGCCAGCAGATGTGATGAAGCGCCGGATCGGCAAGTACGAGATCCTGCGCAATCTGGGCAAGGGCGCGACCAGTGTCGTCTATGAAGCGCTGGATCCGTTCGTCAACCGTCACGTGGCGATCAAAGTGGTGTTCGCGGAGGCGCTCGGCAACGAGGAGCACGGAAAGCGCTATCGCAAGCTGTTCCTGACCGAGGCTTCGCTGGCCGGGAAGCTTTCGCATCCGCATATCGTCAGCATCTACGACGCGGTCGCCGACGACGAGGCGAGCTATATCGTGATGGAGTATGTAGCCGGCACCACGCTCGAACGCTACTGCCGTCCCGAACACCTGCTGCCCGTAGCCAAAGTGCTGGAAATCATATTCAAGTGCACGAAGGCCCTCGATTACGCCGCCAAGCAGGGTGTCATACACCGCGACATCAAGCCGGCAAATATCATGCTGGCCGGCGAGAACGATATCAAGATCACCGATTTCGGGGCGGCGCTCACCACGGCCACGGAGACGACCGAGATCACCGGCGTCGGCTCTCCCGCCTACATGTCTCCGGAGCAGGTGCGTGAACAATCGCTCACGCACCAGACCGACATCTTTTCGCTGGGCGTTGTGCTCTACCAGTTGCTCACCGGCAAGCTGCCGTTTCAGGCGACCAATAACTACGGCATGATGTATCAGGTCCTGAACGGCGACCCGTTGCCGCCGAGCAGCCTGCGTGCCGAGGTGCCTCCGCAGCTCGACGAAATCCTCAAGCGCGCGCTGCACAAGGATACCGCGAAACGCTATCGCTCATGGGAGGAGATGTCCTTTGACCTGGTGGCGGTATTCGGCACGCTGCGCAGGCCTGAAAACAGCATGCCCGATAGCGCGAAATTCGATACACTGCGCAGGCTCGCTTTCTTCAGGGATTTCGCCGATCTCGAACTGTGGGAGGTGCTGCGCGTGACGAGCTGGCGCGAGCATGCGGCGGGCCATGCGCTCATCAAGGAGGGCGACGACGGCAGGTCTTTTTACATACTGGCGGCGGGCGAGGTGCAGGTCACCAAGCGCGGCCGGCTGCTCAGCGTGCTGCACGCCGGCGACTGCTTTGGGGAAATGGCATACCTCAGCAAGACGCAGGGTAAGCGCAGCGCGAGCGTGACTGCGCAAACCGCGATCACGGTGATTGAAATTGCGTCACAGGCGCTGGTGAACGCGACGGAAATCTGCCGCCATCATTTCAACGGCGCATTTCTGCAGGTGCTGGTCGAGCGGCTGTCATCGGCAGATGCGCGGTTGGTCGAGATGCACGACGCAAAGGATGTGGGCCTTATTTGATCAACTGGGAACAAGATGAATTTCGACAAGGAACTGGATACGCGCGGGCTCAATTGCCCGCTGCCGATATTGCGCACCAAGAAAGCGCTGACCGACCTCACGTCGGGGCAGGTGTTGAAGGTGCTGGCGACCGATCCCGGATCGGTCAAGGATTTTCAGGCGTTCGCCAAGCAGACCGGCCACGAACTGCTCAACTCTGAGCACGTGGGCGGCGAATTCATCTTCCTGATGAAGAAGAAATAGGCGCGTTCTATTTCAGACGGGCGAGCTGCGCGCGCAATTTCTCGAGCGTAGCCTCGAAACGGGCAAGGCGCTCGCGCTCCTGCTCGACTACGGCGGCGGGTGCGCGGTCGACGAAGCTGGAGTTGCCCAGCCGCTCCTGGGAGCGCGCGATGTTTGCTTCGCAGGCGCTCAATTCCTTTTCGATCCGCATCTGCTCGGCCGCGCGGTCGACCTCGATCTTCAGCATCAGCTTGTAGTCGCCAACGATGGAGACTGGCGCGCCGTCGGCCGGCAGCTCGCCGTCCACGATGGAAATCTCGGAGAGTTTGCCGAGAAACTGCAGATACGGCGCGACCCACGCCAGGACGACGCGGTCGCCGGTCGCCATCAGGGCCGGCTTCTTGTCGGGGCCCACGTTCATTTCGCTGCGCAGAGTGCGGCAGGCGTTAATGAGTTCCTTCAATAGCGCGACCTGGCGTTCCGCAAGCTCGTCGATGCGCGCGGCGTCGGCGCACGGATAGGGCTCGAGCATGATGCTGGGGCCGACCTTGCCCGCCAGCGGCGCCATTTTCTGCCACAGCTCTTCGGTGATGAACGGAATGATCGGGTGCGCGAGCCGCAGCATTGTTTCCAGCACCCGCACCAGCGTGCGCCGCGTGGCGCGCTGCTGGTTTTCGTTGCCGCTTGCCATCCTGACCTTGGCGAGTTCGACGTACCAGTCGCAATACTCGTCCCATACGAGTTCATAGATCGCGCGCGCCGCCTGGTCGAAGCGGTATTCGGCAAAGGCTTTCTCCACCTCCGCCTCCGCGCGCTGCAGGCGGCTGACGATCCACTTGTCGACTTCCGAGTATTCGCACGGCCGGCTCTCGTCCAGCCCCACGTCCTTGCCCTCGCAGTTCATGAGCACGAAGCGCGTTGCGTTCCACAGCTTGTTGCAGAAATTGCGGTAGCCCTCGCAGCGACTCAGATCGAAATTGAGCGTGCGCGCAAAGCTTGCCAGCGAAGCGAAGGTGAAGCGCAGCGCATCCGCGCCGAACGCGGGGATGCCCTTCGGATAATTCTTGCGCACGTAGCCGTCGACCTTCTGCTTGTGCTCGGCGCGCAGCAGGCCGACGGTCGATTTCTCTAGCAACTGCTCGAAGCTGATGCCGTCGATCAGGTCGAGTGGATCGAGCGTGTTGCCCTTCGACTTCGACATCTTTTGGCCATCGGCGTCGCGCACCAGCGCATTGATGTAGACGTCGCGAAACGGCACCTTGCCGGTGAAGTGCAGCGTCATCATGATCATGCGCGCTACCCAGAAGAAGATGATGTCGAATCCGGTGACCAGCACCGCAGAGGGCAGGTAGGCCGCGAGATCCGGAGTCTGCTGCGGCCAGCCGAGCGACGAAAACGGCACCAGTGCCGACGAGAACCAGGTGTCGAGCACGTCGGCATCGCGCTTGAGCACGACATCCTGCGCGAGCTGGTGTTTTGCTCGCACCTCCGCTTCGCTGCGGCCGACATAGGCGGTGCCCTGCTCGTCGTACCACGCCGGGATCTGGTGTCCCCACCACAATTGCCGCGAGATGCACCAGTCCTGTATGTTCTCCAGCCACTGGTTATAGGTGGTCGTCCAATGCTCCGGGTAGAACCTGACGTCGCCGCGGGCGACCGCGGCGAGCCCCTGCTTGGCAAGCCCGTCCATCTTTACGAACCACTGGTCGGTGAGCATGGGCTCGACGATGACGCCGGTGCGTCCCGAGCGCGGCACGCGCAGCCGGTACGGCTTTTCCGCAGCGAGCAGTCCCTGCGCGGAGAGTTCGTCGACGATGCGCTTGCGCGCTTCGAAGCGGTCGAGGCCCTGCAGGTGCTTCGGGATGAAGCGCGTGGTGCGTATGCTTTCGCGGTCCGCGGTCTCGGAGATGATCTTCGCGTCGAGTGTGAGGATGCTGTAGGCCGGCAGGTGGTGGCGCTGCCCGATCTGCCAGTCGTTGAAGTCGTGCGCCGGAGTGATCTTGACGCAGCCGGTGCCGAATGCGCGGTCGACGTAGGTGTCGGCGATGATCGGGATGTCGCGGCCAGTGAGCGGCAGCTGCACGCGCATGCCGATCAGGTGCTTATAGCGTTCGTCCTCCGGGTGCACCGCGACTGCGGCATCGCCGAGCATGGTTTCGGGCCGCGTGGTGGCGACGGTGAGGTGGCTCATGCCCGCGTTCACGGCGTCGACCAGCGGATATTTTATTTCCCACAGCTTGCCGTTTTCTTCTTCGCTGTCGACTTCGAGGTCGGACACCGCAGTGCTGAGCACCGGATCCCAGTTGACCAGACGCTTGCCGCGATAGATGAGGCCCTCTTCGTGCATGCGCACGAATACCTCGAGCACGGCGCGCGACATCTTGGAATCCATCGTAAAGTAGCCGCTGTGTTCGCCGGCTTTGACGCTCTCCGGGCTGCGCGCGTAATCCCAGTTGGCCGAGAGGCCGATGCGGCGCATCTGGCGGATGATGGTCGCGCCGGACTGCCGCTTCCAGTCCCACACGCGCTGCGCAAAGCGCTCGCGCCCGAGCTCGTGCCGGCTCTTGCCTTCCTGCGCAAGTTGGCGCTCGACCACGATCTGGGTGGCGATGCCCGCGTGGTCGGTGCCGACGATCCAGTTGGTATTATGGCCGCGCATGCGGTGATAGCGCGCCAGCGCGTCCATCAGCGTCTGCTGGAATGCGTGCCCCATGTGCAGCGTGCCGGTTACATTCGGGGGCGGCAGCTGTATGCAATACGCGGGCGCGCCGGCGTTGTCGGCCGCGCCGAAGTAATTGCGCTCCTCCCATTGTGCGTACCAACGGTCCTCGATGGTCTGGGGGTCGTAGCTTTTCGCGAGCGTCATCTGTGCATCCATTGCAGCGCCGGGTTCGGGTGAGGCGTGGATTATACCTGCGGCGGGCGCTGCTTCAGTCGTGGGCGCAGAGGGTGGCTGCGGCAGCCGGCGTTCGAGCGCCTGCTCGATGGAGGCGCGCACCGTGGCCTCGATATTGGACTTGAGCTCCGAGCTTACTTTGTTGAACGCCTGTTCGAGCGCGTGCGACAGATCGGGCATGAACCGATCTTCGAGGACGCCGGCGATGCGTCCATCGAGTTCCTGCCGGAGTTTCTGATAGACGCCGTGCGCGAGGTTTTGCGACTGCACGCGGGAAATCACGACCCCGCTGTGGCTGGCCTCGTCGTGCCCCGGTGCGGGCTGCAGTTCTTCCGCGCCGGACGTTGAGGCACGCGGCACGCCGGCCGCTTGCTGCGCGGAAGGCGGCGCCAGTTCGGTGAGCGTTGGGATCGCCGGTTCGCCGGCACCCTCGACGGCATCGGTGAGCGTCGGAATCGCGTCTGCTGGGTTCGTAACTGCACTGCCGGAGCGATGCCGCCTCAGCAGGGCGTCGGCACGTCCGAGCAGGTCCTCATCGGGTGCGCCGTCGATCTTGTCGTCTGTGGCCATGGAAAGCCGCCGCGCCTGCTACGCGTGCTTGCTCATGTCGTGCGAGCGTATTTCGTAGCCGCGGTCGCGGTAGAACTTGAAGCGCTCGCGTGCCGCTTCGCGGTCCTGATCGTCGCGCGCCACGATTTCAATGAGCCGCTTGAAGGAACTGAAGCATGCAGGCAGCTCAGCGCGCAGGTTGATCAGCACCTCGTCGTGCGGCAGGTGGCTCGCCACATGGTCCACGATGATCGGTGTCAAGGGCGCGAGCTGATCGTCGGGCGTGCAATGCGGGATGAAGCCGGTGGCGGGCGCGCTCCACAGCAGGCGGCTGAATTTCCCGCTGGCCTCCGCATCGCTGCAGTAAGCCAGCACCCGCAGGCCGCGGCTGTATGCCTTGGCGCTCAATATGCAGGCGGTCCGCAGCTTGTCTTCGACGTGGAAATAAAAATCGATCTCGGTCATGAGCGCAAACCGGCAGCAGCCTCGCGCAAGCCCTGAAATACTGCGCTACCTGAATTTACGCGCATGACATCAGCCGCGCCGCGAGGCGCGCGTGATCAGGAATTGCGTGAGCAGCGGCACCGGCCGGCCCGTTGCCCCCTTCTGTTTGCCGGATTTCCAGGCGGTGCCGGCGATATCGATGTGCGCCCAGCGGAATTTCTTGGTGAAGCGCGCTAGGAAGCACGCCGCAGTGATGCTGCCCGCGGGACGCCCGCCGATGTTCGCGAAATCGGCGAAGTTGCTGTGCAGCTGTTCCTGATAGTCGTCCCACAGCGGCAGCTGCCATGCCCGGTCATGCGCTTCCTGCCCGGCCGCCAAGAGCTCGCGGGCCAGTGCGTCATCGTTGGCAAACATTCCGCTCGCCACGTGGCCCAGCGCGATCACGCAGGCGCCGGTCAGGGTCGCGATGTCGATCACGGTGTCCGGCTTGAAACGCTCGGTGTAGGTCAGCGCATCGCACAGGATGAGCCGCCCTTCGGCATCGGTATTGAGGATCTCGATGGTCTGTCCTGAGAGGCTGGTCACGATGTCGCCGGGTTTGGTCGCGGTCCCGCTCGGCATGTTCTCGGTAGTGGGGATCACGCCGACCACGTTGATCGGCAGCCGCATTTCGGCGACCGCCTTGAGCGTGCCGAGCACGCTCGCCGCTCCGCACATGTCGAACTTCATCTCGTCCATTTCGGGCGCCGGCTTGAGCGAGATGCCGCCGGTGTCGAAAGTGACTCCTTTGCCGACCAGTGCAACCGGCTTTTCGTTGCGGCCCGCCCCGTTATATCGCAGCACGATCAACTGCGGGGGCTCGCTCGAGCCGCGCGCCACGGAGAGCAGCGAGCCCATGCCGAGCTTCTCCATGTCCTTCCGCTGCAGGACCTGCACGGCGAGCTTGTGCTCCTTGGCGAGCGTGCGCGCAGCGTTCGCGAGATAGGTCGGGGTGCACACGTTGCTCGGCAGATTGCCGAGGTCGCGGGTGAGTGCCATGCCGTGCGCGATCGCGGCCGCGCGAGTCACCGCGGTGGCGTTTGCGCGCGCGCTGTTTGACGGCAGGAATGCGAGCGTGCGCAGGCCCACGCGCTCTTTGCGTTTGCTCTTCATGCGATCGAAGCGGTAGAGCGCATCGGCTGCGACCAGCGTGGCCTGAGTGATGAGCCAGGCGCTGTCGCGGTCTTTGACGCGCGCCGAGAGGCACAGCACCGCGTCGGTGACGCCGGTGTGGGCGAGCGCGCGCACCGCGTGCCCGACGGCTGCGCAAAACTGCCGCTCGCCAAACTCGCTTTCTGGCCCGAGACCGATCAACAGCACGCGCTCGGCCGCGATGCGTGGCACGTCGTGCAGGAGCAGCGTGCTGCCGGCGTGCCCCGGCATATCGCCGCGCTTGATGATCGCGCTCAGCCGTCCGCCGCAGGCGCGATCGAGCGCGGCGCCGGCCGCGCTGAGCTTGCGTGCTTGGTACACACCAACCATAATGCAGCCGGCGCGCGCGCGCTCCGGGGTGCCGGTTTTTATGCTAAATTCCAAAGCCTACTCCCCGCGTGATTAGAGTCGCAGAAACAGCTGATTATCTTCGGAATCCAGGTAAAAATCAAAGCGCGTTTTAGTGAAAATATTCCGTAACACGATGCTGCGCGAAATGGCGGGCACTGCGGCCGCCACGCTGATCGTGCTGCTCGGCATCACGATCGCCACGCAGTTGCTGCGTTTTCTCGGGCTGGCAGCGGGCGGCTCCATCACCTTCAGCGGCGTGTTCGCGCTGCTAACGTTCACCTCCTTTAATTACCTGCCCGTGCTCTTGTCGGTGACGCTGTTTGTCGCCGTGCTAATGACGCTGGCGCGCAGCTACCGCGATTCCGAGATGATCGTGTGGTTCGGCGCCGGCCTGAGTCCCGCGAGCTGGATCCGCCCGGTGCTGTGGTTTGCCGTCCCCATCGTGCTGGTGATCGCACTGTTGAGCCTGGTGCTGTCTCCCTGGGCCATCACCAAGAGCGAGGAGTTTCGCCATTACATGGATAGCCGCGATGATGTTTCGCAGGCCACGCCGGGAGTTTTTCGCGAGTCGAAGCAGAACGACCGCGTGTATTTTGTCGAAGACGTGAACGGCGCGAGCAACCTGGTGGCGAATGTGTTCGTGAGTTCGACCGAGCACCAGCGTAGCGGCGTGATGGTGGCGAACAGCGGTTTCATCGAGACCGCTCTCAATGGCGATCGCTTTCTGGTGCTGCTGAACGGCCGGCGCTACGAGGGGCTGCCGGGCACCACCGAATACCGCCTGAGCTCGTTCGAACGCTACGCGATGCGCATTGAGGCGCACGAGGCGTCCGTCGTCACGCCCTCGGCGAAGGCGCTGCCCACGCTCGCGCTGCTGAGCAAGGCCGACCCGATCTACCTCGGGGAACTCTCGTGGCGCATCGGATTGCCGCTCTCGGCCCTCGTGCTCGCGCTGCTCGCCATCCCGCTCTCGTTTGTCAACCCGCGCGCCGGGCGCTCGCTGAATCTGGTGCTCGCAATCCTGGTCTACATGATTTACAACAACTGCCTGAGCGTGGCGCAGGCATGGATCGCGCAGCAGCGCATCAGCCTGCCGGTCGGATTGTTGGGCGTGCACCTGGCGATGTTGCTGCTGCTCGGGCTGCTGTTCTTCCGGCGTTCGATGCTGTTCTCGATGGTCCGCCGTATCGGCCGCCGGTGATCTTGATGCTGGCTCACTCATGAAGACCCTTAAAGGCTATCTGGCGCGCGAGATCACGGGCTCGATGCTGCTGGTGTTTGCTGCGCTGCTGATGCTGTTTGCGATTCTGGATCTGATTCACGAGCTGGGTGAACTGGGCAACGGCGGTTACCAGCTGCCGCAGATGATCGCGTATGTGCTGCTGAGCATGCCGGGGCATGTCTATGAACTGTTCCCGATTTCGGCCTTGATCGGCACCTTGTTTGCGCTGGCGCAGCTGGTCGCCAATTCCGAGTACACGGTGATGCGGGTCTCCGGGCTGTCGATTCCGCGGATGGTGTACGCGCTGGTTCAGGTCGGGCTGGTGTTCGCGGCGATGACGTTCGTGATCGGCGAATTTGTCGCGCCGCCGATCGAGGAATTCGCGCAGCAACTGCGGGCGAAGGCGATTACCGGCATCATCGCGCAGGAATTCCGCTCCGGCCTGTGGGTCAAGGACGAGCACAACTTCGTGAACGTTGCGCAGGTGCTGCCCGATTCAGTCCTGCAGGGCGTGAAGATCTACGAGTTCGATGCCGAGCACCGGCTGCGGACCATCAGCCTCGCGCAGCGCGCCGAGTACGTGAGCAAGAACGTGTGGCGCCTGCGCGATATCGTGCAGACCAGCTTCGCGGATGACAAGATAGCCGTTACTCGCATCGCCGAAGCCGAATGGCGCTCCGTGCTCGATGCGAATCTGCTGAGCGTGCTGTTGGTCGTGCCCGAGCAGATGTCGGCCTGGAACCTGTATTTTTACGTGCAGCATCTGCGCGAAAATAGCCAACAGACCTCGCGCTACGAGATCGCATTCTGGAACAAGCTCATCTATCCCTTTGCGGTGCTGGTCATGATGATCCTCGCGCTGCCGTTTGCGTACTACCAGCAGCGCGCCGGCGGCGTCGGCGGGAAAGTGTTTGCCGGCATCATGCTCGGCATCGGCTACGCGATGCTGGGGCGGCTTTTTACCTACCTTGCGCTGCTGCGCGAGTGGCCGCCCTTCGGCAGTTCCATCCTGGCCACACTTATTTTTCTCGCGCTGGCCGTGGGCATGATGTGGTGGAGCGAGAGAAGATAGCCTGCGCGCCCACAGGCATTCAAAGCGCAGGCGCGCGCTGAGAGCTATGCCCGGACCAGCCGTGTCCCCACCAGGCGGTCGTGCAGATACTGGCCATCGGCGTCGAGCAGCGCCCACAGCACGGTGAGCCCGCACAGAGAAAGTCCGAGCAGCGCGAGGAGGTAGCGCTGCAGCGCCGTCCGCAGCGTGAGCGCGTCGCCGCTGCAGGTGCGCAAGCGGATGCGCCAGGTCTTCATGGGAAGCGTCTGTCCGCCGTGCGTCCAGCAGTACACGAAATAAGCGCCGGCCAGCGCGAGGAGATACGTCTGGAGCGCCGGGCGCGGAATATTCAGTGCGAATCCGTGAGCGATGTACAGCAGAGCTGCCGCGCCCGCGTACAAAAGGGCGCTCAGCAACAACGCTTCGTAACAAAGGCTGCCCAGGCGGCGCGGCAGTGATGCGGCTGGAGGAAGGTCCAAGCGTCAGCTAGGTGCAGCCGTGCTACGGCGCGGGTTCACTCGCTGCCGGTTCCGCGGCGGCATCTTCGGACCTGGCGGCGAGCGACGCCTGATAGCGCTTCCACTGTTCCGCAAGTTGGGCGCGCTTGGCGGGCGGCAGCTTGGTGACGGTCTTGTAATTTTCACGCGCGACGCGACGTTGGTCAGGCGTGAGCTTGGCCCAGTCTTTCATCCGCGTCTGAAACCGCACTTGCTCGGCGGGTTTCATCTTGGGATAGGCATTCGCAAGCGTGACCCATTTCTTGCGCTGCGCGCTGTTGAGCTCGGGCCAGTCTTCCTTGAGGGTGCCCAACACGCTTTGCTGTGCAGGCGTGAGCTGCACCCAGTCGGGTTTAGCGGGTTGCGCGGATTTTGTCTGAGCGGCCGCCGGCCGCGGCGCAGTCGCTGCGGCAGTTGGAGCAACCACGCTCAGGCAGAGAACTATTGCGATGAGCGTTTTAACCATGCCTCAAAATCGCGGTCTAGATAAGCGTCGATCGGCAGATCGTCGGTGAGCAGGCTCGCGTCGATTGCGGCGATATCGTTGCCCTGGATCGAAATTTGCCAATAGACGGCACCGATCGAACCCAGCAGCAGGAGCGCAGCCAAGACCAAACGACGCACGTTGAGGTTGAAATAGCCGCCATCACCGAAGTAAGACGTCAGGCCACCGGCCCAAGCCAGCCCGAACACGCGTTGCGGGACCTCGCGATGACCGTCCAGCGCCGAGAGTCGCGCTGATCGCAACTGATAGAGCGTGCCCTGTTTGATATCCCCAAGACCCCGATCCAGGTGCTGGACGATTTCCCCCGCCAGTTCCTGCTCGTTCATAGCACTATCCCTTTATCTTTAAGCATTGCAGCCAATGCATGTGTTGCCCGTGAGCAGTGCGTTTTCACACTCCCCTGCGAGCACTTCATGGCGGCTGCCGTTTCCGCAACATCCATCTCTTCCCAATAACGTAGCAGGAACGCTTCACGTTGACGTGGCGGCAAGCGTTCTAGTGCTTTTTCAATTATTTCAAGTGTTTGTGACTGCTGGAGGTTTTCGAAAGGCCCCGCCTGCTGATTCGAGTCCGATTTGTCCAGTAAAGTTTCCAGCGGATCGTGCTCATCTCCATCCTCGGCGCCACCGAGCGACGATACTTGGGTGGTCCAGGTGTTACGCACCTTCTGGCGCCGGAAATGGTCGCGGATGGCGTTTTGCAGTATCCGCTGGAAGAGCATCGGCAATTCTTCCGGCGGACGGCTTCCATATTTCTCGGACAGCCGCAACATTGCGTCCTGGACCGCATCGAGCGCAACTTGCTCATCGCGCGCGGCGTAAAGCGCCTGCTTGTAAGCACGGCGCTCGACTGAGGCGAGAAAATCCGAAAGTTCCTTGCGAGTAGCCAGAAGAAAGTTCCTTGCGAGTAGCCAGAAATATCCGCCTTGTATCGAAGCACGCATCCGGGGCACTGCTTCCGATCGCCAGAGTCGCCGCGCTATGGTGCGCAACCCCGCTGCTGCACACCCGCATTCAAATCCGGCCTGCACGTCGCGAGCAATCGCTCTTGTATATTGTCGACGCATCTTAACAAAAGCTGCACCAAGCGCAAGCCGTGCTTGGTGTAGCGCGCAATGGGACGGTATGGGTTTGTTTTATCAGCCCTTTGGCTTGACCAAATGGGTCGCTAAAGGTATCTTTGCCAGTTCCGCAGCTTTTTGAAGGTCAGCAGGGCAATCATGGAATTGAACGGCGCTGAGATCACCGTACGATGTTTACAGGAAGAAGGGGTCGATTACGTGTTCGGCTATCCCGGTGGCTCGGTGCTGTACATTTACGACGAATTGTTCAAGCAGGACAAGGTGAAGCACATCCTGGTTCGCCACGAACAGGGCGCGGTTCATGCCGCGGACGGATATTCGCGATCGACTGAAAAGATCGGGGTGGCGCTGGTTACCTCGGGACCCGGCGTCACCAATGCCGTGACCGGCATCGCCACCGCTTACATGGACTCGAGCCCCCTCGTCGTCATCACTGGCCAGGTCCCTACGCACGCGATCGGACAGGACGCATTTCAGGAGTGCGATACGGTCGGCATCACACGTCCCTGCGTCAAGCATAACTTTCTCGTGAAAGACGTGAAGGACATCGCGCCTACGCTCAAGAAAGCGTTCTATATCGCGCGCACGGGACGGCCGGGGCCGGTAGTGGTCGATATCCCGAAGGACGTCACCGCGGCCAAGGCGGAATTCGAATATCCGAAGACCGTCAGCATGCGTTCCTACAATCCCACGATCAAGGGGCATGCGGGACAGATCCAGAAGGCGATCCAGCTCCTAAGCCGCGCGCAGCGCCCGATGATCTACGCCGGGGGCGGGGTGGTGCTGGGCAATGCCGCGGCCGAACTCACGCAGATGGTGCGCGGCCTGGGTTTTCCGTGCACCAACACGCTGATGGGGCTCGGGGGCTATCCCGCGAGCGACGCGCAGTACGTGGGGATGCTGGGCATGCATGGCACCTACGAGGCGAACATGGCGATGCAGCATTGCGACGTGCTGCTCGCGATCGGCGCGCGCTTCGATGACCGGGTAATCGGCAATCCCGTGCACTTTTTCGAAGAGCCGCGCACGATCATCCATATCGACATCGATCCCTCGTCGATTTCCAAGCGCGTCAAGGTGGATGTGCCGATCGTCGGCAACGTGCGCGAAGTGTTGCAGGAACTCAACAAGCAGCTGGCCGCGCATAAGGTGAAGCCCGATGCAGACGCGTTAAAGGCGTGGTGGAGCGAGATCGACCTGTGGCGCAGCCGCGACTGCCTGAAATACGACCGCACGGCAAGCATCATCAAGCCGCAGCTGGTAGTCGAGAAACTGTATGAAATCACCGGCGGCGACGCCTACATTACCTCGGACGTCGGACAGCACCAGATGTGGGCGGCGCAGTTTTACAAGTTCAACAAGCCGCGGCGCTGGATCAATTCGGGCGGGCTCGGCACCATGGGCTTTGGCCTACCCTCTGCGGTGGGCGTGCAACTCGCGCATCCGGGCGAGACAGTCGCCTGCATCACGGGCGAGGCGAGCATTCAGATGTGCATCCAGGAGCTGTCGACTTGCAAGCAGTACCACCTGCCGATCAAGATCATCAACCTCAACAACCGCTACATGGGCATGGTGCGGCAATGGCAGGAGTTCTTTCACGGCAACCGCTATTCCGAGTCCTATATGGACGCGTTGCCTGATTTCGTAAAGCTCGCTGAATCGTATGGTCACGTGGGCATGCGTATCGAGAAGCCCGCCGATATCGAAGGCGCGCTCAAGGAAGCGTTTGCGCGCAAGGACCAGCTGGTGTTCATGGATTTTCTGACGGACCAGACCGAGAACGTGTTCCCGATGGTTCCCGGCGGCAAGGGGCTTTCTGAAATGATACTGGTCTAGGCGGGTGTAATGAGACATATCATCTCCATTCTGCTTGAGAACGAGTCGGGCGCGCTGTCGCGCGTGGCGGGGCTGTTCTCGGCACGCGGCTACAACATCGAGTCGTTGACCGTGGCTCCCACCGAAGATGCATCGCTTTCGCGCATGACGATCGTGACTTCGGGGTCTGACGAAGTGATCGAGCAGATCACCAAACAGCTCAACAAGCTGATCGAAGTGGTAAAAGTCTTCGATCTCTCGGATGGCGAACACATCGAGCGCGAGCTGATGCTGGTCAAGGTGCGCGCGGTGGGCGGCGGGCGCGAGGAAATGAAGCGCCTCGCCGATATTTTCCGTGGCCGCATCGTCGGCGTCACCGACAAGGACTACATCATCGAGCTCACCGGCCCCGGTTCCAAGCTAGACGCATTCCTGGGGGCAATCGATTGCAGCCTCATCCTGGAGACGGTGCGCACCGGCGCTTCGGGCATCGGGCGCGGCGATCGCATATTGAAGGTCTAGCGCGCGCCCGCGCGGCTCGCCACTTTTTTATTGCACGTTATATTTGGGGAATAACCATGAAAGTGTTTTACGATAAAGACGCCGACCTGTCTCTCATCAAAGGCAAGAAGGTCGCGATCATAGGCTACGGATCCCAGGGCCACGCCCATTCGCTCAATCTGAAAGACTCCGGCATCAACGTGACCGTGGGTCTGCGGCCGGACGGCGCGTCGTGGGCCAAGGCCGCCGCCGCCGGGCTGAACGTGAAGCCGGTCGGCGAAGCGATCGCCGGCGCAGATTTTGTCATGATGCTCATGCCCGACGAGCACATCGCCGCCGTCTATCGTCATGAGGTTGCCCCGAACATCAAGAAGGGCGCGACACTCGCGTTTGCCCACGGCTTCAACATCCACTACGACCAGGTTGTGCCGCGTGCGGACCTGGACGTCGTCATGATCGCGCCAAAGGCCCCCGGCCATACCGTGCGCGCGACTTATGCGCAGGGCGGCGGCGTGCCGATGCTGATCGCGGTGCACCAGGATTCCTCTAAGAAGGCGCGCGACATGGCGCTGTCCTACGCCTCCGCCATTGGTGGCGGCAAGGCCGGCGTCATCGAGACTACCTTCCAGGAGGAGACCGAAACCGACCTGTTCGGCGAGCAAACCGTGCTGTGCGGCGGCACCACGGCGCTGGTGCAGACTGCTTTCGAGGTGCTGACCGAGGCCGGCTATGCGCCGGAGATGGCGTACTTCGAGTGCCTGCACGAGCTGAAGCTGATCGTCGACCTGATGTATGAGGGCGGCATCGCCAACATGCGCTATTCGATCTCGAACAATGCCGAGTACGGCGATTTCACCCGCGGGCCGCGCATCATCACCGAGCAGACCAAGGACGAGATGCGCAAGATACTTAAAGAGATCCAGACCGGCGCCTACGCGCAGGAATTCCTGCTCGAGAACCAGACCGGCGCGACCAAGCTTGGCGCCATGCGCCGCATCGGGCGCCAGCATCCAATCGAAGTGGTCGGCAACAAGCTGCGCGACATGATGCCGTGGATCAAGCGCAACAAGATGGTCGACCAGTCCAAGAACTAGTGACAGTGCAGCGCGTGCGTGATGCCGCACGCGCTGCCCGCCACTGATGCACTATCCTCATCCGATCATCGCCCGCGAAGGCTGGGCTTATGCCGCGCTGGCGACCGTCATTGCGGTGCTGGTGACGCTCTACGCGGGCTGGATCTGGTCGCTGCCGCTATGGCTGATCGCGGTGTTCGTCATCCAGTTCTTCCGTGATCCGCCGCGCCATATCCCGGACGAAGCCGATGCTGTGCTCTCCGCGGCCGACGGCCGCGTGCTTCTGGTAGAGCGCTGCACCGATCCCTATCTGGAACGCGAGGCGCTCAAGCTCTCCGTATTCATGAACGTGTTCAACGTGCATTCCAATCGCAGCCCGGTCGACGGGGAAGTGAAGGGGGCCTGGTATCACCCCGGCAGCTTCGTGAACGCGGCGCTGTCCAAAGCCTCGCTCGAGAACGAACGCAACGCATTGTGGATCAGGACTGCAGGCGGCGCAGACGTGACCTGCGTGCAGGTCGCGGGGCTGATTGCGCGCCGTATCCTGTGCTATGCGCAGACCGGCGCCAAGCTGGCGCGTGGGCAGCGCTACGGATTCATCCGCTTCGGCTCGCGCGTGGACATCTATCTGCCGCCGAGCGCCGTGCCTCTGGTCGCCGTGGGCGACAAGGTTTACGCCGCTAGCAGCGTGCTCGCGCGGTTGGGATGACGCGGCGCGCTGGGGGCGCAAAGTTGGCGGCGGCGCCCGGCGTCGGAGTAAACTGTATGACGTCTGCGTCCTGACGGCGAACTCATCAATGTACGATCCGAAGCAAAGGTGGCTGGGTAAAGGGGGGCGTTTCCGCCGCCGCAGCATCTATTGGCTGCCGAACCTGTTTACCACCGCGGCATTGTTTGCGGGATTTTTTTCGATCGTGCAGGCGATGAACGGCCGCTACGAAGAGTCGGCGCTGGCGATCTTCATCGCCATGGTGTTCGACGTGCTTGACGGGCGCGTGGCGCGCTTTACCCACACTCAGAGCGAGTTCGGCGCGGAATACGACAGTCTCTCCGACATGGTGTCCTTTGGCGTAGCGCCCGCGCTCGTGATCTATGTCTGGGCGCTCAAGGAATTCGCGCTTGCAAAGAATATCACGCTGCTCGGGCCGTGGTTGACGACAAAGCTCGGCTGGATCGCCGCGTTCATCTATTGCGCATGCGCAGCGCTGCGGCTGGCGCGCTTCAATACCCAACACGAGATTGCCGACAAGCGATTCTTTAGCGGACTGCCCAGTCCGGCGGCCGCCTGCCTGGTGGCGGGCATGATCTGGGCGATGAACGAATACCAGATCAGCGGCGCTGACGTGAAGTGGGTTGCCTGGGTGCTCACCGTGTTCGCCGCGCTCAGCATGGTAAGCAATTTCAAGTTTTACAGCGGCAAGGATATCAACCTGCGCAAGGCGGTATCTTTTCAGGTCGTGGTGGCGATCGCGCTGGCGGTGGTGGTGCTGGTGGCGGTATCCAATTCGCTGCCCGAGATGCTGTTCATCCTGTTTCTGGGCTATGCGTGCTCCGGTTACGCGATCGCCGCCTGGGGCATCCTCCGGCGCAAAGGGAAGGCTCTGCCGCCGCCCGACGCATCCTGAGCGTGCTTGCCAGCGGCGGCAAAACGCCTTATAGTTCTTTCCCATGAGATCTACGCATCAGGCCCGCAACACGTTTTTCCTCGCCAGCGCCCTGCTGGCCGGCCTGCTGCTGCGCCGCGCGCGCTAAAATCCCTAACCTACTACTCATCATTGTTTAATTGGCGGCCGGACCCCCAGGGGGTTCAGCCAGAGATTTTGAATCGCGCGCGTACAGCAGCGGCGCGTTAATATTGAGACAAATCGGAGTTGAGCCATGACCAAAGAAAAGTTGATCATATTCGATACCACCATGCGCGATGGCGAGCAGAGTCCCGGCGCATCCATGACGCGGGACGAAAAGCTGCGCATCGCGCGCCAGCTCGAGCGCATGCGCGTCGACGTCATCGAGGCCGGGTTTCCCGCGGCGAGCGACGGCGATTTCGAGGCGGTGAAGGCGGTTGCAGCGACCATCAAGGACAGCACCATCTGCGGGCTGGCGCGCGCCAGCGAGGCCGACGTGCGCCGTTGCGGCGAGGCGGTAAAGGGTGCGAATTCTCCGCGCGTGCACACCTTCATCGCGACCAGCCCGATACACATGGAAAAGAAGCTGCGCATGGAGCCCTCGCAGGTGATCGAGCAGGCGGTGCGGGCGGTCAAGTGGGCGCGCGAGTACACCGACAACGTGGAGTTTTCCGCGGAAGACGCCGGCCGCTCGGATCTCGATTTCCTGTGCCGCATCCTGGAGCGGGTCATCAGCGCCGGCGCCACCACCATCAACGTGCCCGACACCGTAGGCTATACGCTGCCCGAGCATTTCGGTGCACTGATCCGCAACCTGCGTGAGCGCGTCCCAAATTCCGATAAAGCGATCTGGTCGGTACACTGCCACAACGATCTCGGGCTTGCCGTAGCGAACTCGCTGGCGGCCGTGATGAACGGCGCGCGCCAGGTCGAATGCACGATCAATGGTCTCGGTGAGCGTGCCGGCAATGCCTCGCTCGAAGAGATCGTGATGGCGGTGCGCACGCGGCAGGACGCGTTTTCATGCGTCACCAATATCGATACCACGCAGATCGTGCCCGCATCAAGGCTCGTGTCCGGCATCACCGGCTTTGCGGTGCAGCCAAACAAGGCGATCGTCGGCGCCAACGCCTTTGCGCACGAGGCGGGCATCCATCAGGACGGTGTCCTCAAGAGCCGCGATACCTACGAGATCATGCGCGCAGAGGACGTGGGCTGGAACGCCAACAAGCTCGTGCTGGGCAAGCACAGCGGCCGCAATGCGTTTAAAGCCCGGCTCACTGAGCTCGGCATCGAATTGCCGTCGGACGAAGCGCTGCAGGCCGCCTTCAAGCGCTTCAAGGATCTCGCCGACAAGAAGCATGAGATTTTCGACGAGGATCTGCAGGCGCTGATCAGCGAAGAGGCGGCGGAGACGCTCGACGGCGACTATTACCATTTGATCTCGCTGGCCGCACACTCCGAAACCGGCACCGTGCCCACGGCGAGCATCGTGCTGTCCGCAGGCGGCAAGGAGCAGCCGGCGCGGGCGCAGGGCAGCGGTCCGGTCGATGCTGCGTTCAAGGCGATCGAGAGCATCGTCGCCAGCGGAGCCGAGCTGCTGCTGTATTCGGTGAACAACATTACCAGCGGTACTGACTCTCAGGGCGAGGTGACGGTGCGCCTCTCGAAGAGCGGACGCATCGTCAACGGACTGGGTGCGGATACCGACATCGTGGTGGCCTCGGCCAAGGCTTACGTGAGCGCGCTCAACAAGCTGCACTCCAAACTCGAGCGCGTGAATCCGCAGCTCTAAGTGGTAAACGTCGCGGGGGAGCGTGTCTCTTCCGTGGCGCTCTGCAGAAATCGCAGGTCCCTAGATATCAGGGACAGATTCTCCATTCGCCCGGACGCAGTCCGCTGAGCGACCACGCACCGATCGCTACTCGCAGCAGCCGCAGGGTCGGATGCCCGACGGCGGCAGTCATGCGCCGGACTTGCCGATTACGACCCTCGGTGAGCGTCAATTCCAGCCACGCCGTGGGTATGTTGAGCCGCTTGCGTATGGGCGGATCGCGCGGCCACAGCCAGTTCGGCTCCGGCACCAGCCGCACGCCGGCCGGCGCTGTCATGCCATCGCGCAGTGTTACGCCGCGCTGCAGAAGTTCGAGCGCTGCCGCGCCCGGGATGCCCTCGACCTGCGCGAGATACGTCTTCTTCTCCTTATAACGCGGATCGGCGATGCGCTGCTGTAGCGCGCCGTCATCGGTCAGGAGCAGCAGCCCCTCGCTGTCGTAATCGAGGCGTCCCGCTGGGTAAACTCCCTTCAGCGTCACGAATTCGGCCAGGGTGCGGCGGCCACCATCGTCAGTAAACTGGCAAAGCACGTTGAATGGCTTATTGAGGGCTATCAGCACGTCAGCGATTACCGCACTTCCATGGACGGATTTCGATCTTCGATATCCGCTGGGCACGGTAGGCGGAGAGAGTGGCCTCAGGCAGCGAGCTTGAGCGCTGCCTGAGCAAGGCGCTTGCCGAGCGCAATGCAGAGGTTCTTTTCCGCTTCGGTGATCGGGCGGTCGCTGGCGGTGCCTGCCAGGTGGCTTGCGCCATATGGTGTTCCGCCGCTCGCCGTCGACAGCAGTTCCGGTTCGGTATAAGGCAGGCCGAGGACCACCATGCCATGATGGAGCAGCGGCAGCATCATCGAAATGAGGGTGCTCTCCTGCCCACCGTGCATGCTGCTGGTCGAAGTGAATACGGCGGCCGGCTTGCCGGCGAGCGTACCGCGCAGCCACAGCTCGGAAGTGGAATCCAGAAAGTATTTGAGCGGTGCTGCCATGTTGCCGAAGCGCGTGGGGGAACCGAGCGCAAGCCCGATGCATTGCTCGAAATCGATTAGCTCAGCGTAGGGCGCGCCGCTCTCCGGAATGCTGCTGGCGGTTGCTTCGCACACGGCTGACACGCTGGGTACGGTGCGGATGCGCGCAGCTGCTCCTGCAACCTGATCGATGCCGCGTGCTACCAGCTGCGCCATCTGTCTGACAGCGCCGTGGCGGCTATAGTAAAGGACGAGGATTTCTTGCATCGAGCGCTGCCCGATCCGGAGAGATGACGGGTATTATAGCAGCGCGTATCAAAATTCCAGGCCACCCTCATGCCGACCAGACATTCCCTTGCCGACCTTGTGCGCATGGTGGCATCGCGCTTTCGCGAGGACAGCTGCATTGAGACCGCGAGCAATCTAACCTTTACTACATTGCTGGCGTTGGTTCCGGTCGCCACCGTGATCCTTACCATCGCCTCCGCATTTCCGCGGTCGGAGATGCTGATCGAGCCTTTGAAAGCCTTCATCATCCACAACCTGCTGCCGGAATCGGTGCAGGTGATCTCGACCTACGCCGAGCAGTTTTTCAGGAATGCCACCGGGCTCACATTGCTTGGAGTGGCAGTGCTCGCGGTGACCGCGTTGTTGCTGATGCTCACCATAGACCACGCGTTCAACAGGATTTGGGCGGTGTCCCGTCCGCGCCCGTTGCTGCAGCGCGTGCTTGTTTACTGGACAGTGCTCACCATTGGCCCGTTATTCATCGGGGCAAGCTTGTCGCTCACCACCTATCTGTTGACCGCGCCGCTCGGTCTGCCGGTGGCGGCAAGCGGCGCTGCGGCAGCGCTGTTGAGGATTCTGCCGCTGGCCTTCTCAGCGACGGCGCTGGCCTTCATCTATCTGTATGTGCCCAATCGCGCGGTCTTGAAAAGCGACGCCGTGATCGGGGGAATCGGAGCCGGCCTGGCGTTCGAGGTCATGAAGCAGGGCTTCGGCGCTTACATCGCCCATTTTTCGAGCTATACGCTGGTCTACGGCGCATTCGCAGCGGTGCCGATCTTCCTCATCTGGATCTACGTTTCGTGGGTCGTTATCCTGGGCGGGGCGGTACTGGTCGCAACCTTGCCGGAGTGGCGTGCCGGCGCTACGCGCGCTGCGCGTGCCGCGGGTAGCGATTTTTACGATGCGCTGCAGGTCCTCAATGCGTTGTGGGACGCGCATCGTCGCGGAGACGTGGTGTCGCTCGCTCAGCTGCAGTCGGCGCTCGGATTACCCATGCGCGTGCTGGATGCAGTGCTCGAGCGGCTGGAGCAGGCGGCGTGGGTGGCGCGGATCGGGACCGGCGCCTGGGTGCTCAGTCGCGACGCGGGCGCGATCAGGCTTGCGGATGTTTATAGCCTTTACGTATTCAGTGCTGCCGCCTGCGTGCAGGCGGCAGGCTGCGATCCGCAGCTCGATGAGCGTCTGCAGGATCTGGCCACGGGCGTCACGGCGCACATGCAGACTTCCCTCGAAGATCTTTTCAGTGGCCCCGCTTCGGGGGTCCAAGCGCAGTCCTGAGCGCACCGGTCAGCCACTCGGACTCCAGTTGGCGTGCCACGCGCGCATCACCATGTTGGGATAGGCCGGCTGCCCCAGGCTTCCGTTGTAGCGGCCCAGCGCGCGATAGTAATCGCCGTGTTCCATATCCAGGTAATAGCGCAGGATGGTGCAGCCGTAGCGCAGGTTGATGCGCAGATGGAACAGGTTCTGGCTGGCAGTTCCGATCAAGCGCGTCCAGAACGGCATCACCTGCATGTAGCCGCGCGCCCCGCTCGTAGACACCGCATATTTGCGGAAATTGCTTTCGACTTCGATGAGTCCAAGCACCAGCTCTGGATCGAGCCCCGCGCGCGTCGCTTCATAGTGGACGGTCAGCAGAAACTCTTCGCGCGCCCGGCGCTCCGGCATGCGCTTGGCAAGTGCGCGCGACATCTTGTCGAGCCAGGCGCGCGCCTGCTCCTTGGTGTCGAAGGCGACAAAGGGCGTCGCCTCATCGCTTACCGTAGCATGCAATGCCGCCTGCACGCTCGCCGACAGCGGCTCGTACTGCTGGTTGCCGGCGTACGCGCAGTGCGCCGCGAGGGCGCAAAAAAGTATGCAGATGCGTGCGCCTAGGAGGCGCATATCCTTTCCCTGAGCGCCGCGCCTGCGCCGGTGAGTGCAAGCGGCTGCGCGCGTTGATCACGCCGCCCTTGGTATTCGATCTGCTGCTGTTTCAGGCCGCGCTCGCCGATGACGACGCGGTGCGGTATGCCGATTAGCTCGCTTTCGGCGAACATTACGCCTGGCCGTTCGTCGCGGTCGTCGAGCAGCACTTCGACGCCGGCGGCGGAAAGCTCCGCGTAGAGTGCTTCCGCAGCCTCCCGCACCAGAGCGCTCTTGGTGAGCCCGATGGGAGTGATCACAAGATCGAAGGGCGCGATCGTCGATGGCCAGATGATGCCGCGCTCGTCGTTGTTCTGCTCGATGGCGGCGGCCACGATGCGCGAGACGCCGATTCCGTAACAGCCCATTTCGAGCGTGCGCGTTTGTCCCGCTTCGTCGAGGAACACCGCGTGCATCGGCTCCGAGTATTTGGTGCCGAGCTGAAACACGTGTCCGACTTCGATGCCGCGGCACAGCTCGAGGGTGCCGCCACCGGTGGGGCTGGGATCGCCGGCGACCACGTTGCGCACATCGGCCACCAGCGCCGGTTCCGGCAGGTCGCGTCCCCAGTTGACGCCGGTGTAGTGATGGCCGTCCTCGTTGGCGCCGATGGCAAAGTCGTGCATGGCGGCAACGGTACGGTCTACTACCACTTTGAGTCCATCGCGCGCCGGTGCCGCGCCCGAGAACAGCGGACCCAGCGATCCGAAGCCTGCGCCGAATACCGCACGCACTGCGCCCTCGGCGGCGGCCGGCAGCGGGGCCGCAAGGCCGGTCACACGCGCTGCCTTCAATTCATTGAGCACGTGGTCCCCGCGCAGCACAAATGCGATCAGACCCTCGGCCCCCTGATAGACCAGCGTCTTCACGGTCTTTGCTGCGGGTAGCTTCAGGAAACCGCACAGTTCTTCGATGGTGACGACGCCAGGCGTGGCGATCTTTGTCAGCGGTGCCGCCGGCAGCGCGCGCGGTGCGCTTGGCGCCAGCGCCTCGGCGAGCTCGATGTTGGCGGCGTAGCCGGTATCAGGGCAAAAAGCGATCGCATCCTCGCCGGAATCGGCAAGCACGTGGAATTCATGCGACGCGCTGCCGCCGATGGCGCCGGTGTCAGCGGCGACCGCGCGGAATTTCAGGCCCAGGCGCGTGAAGATGCGGGAGTACGCGTCGTACATCCTGCGATAGGTGTCCTCGAGGCTCGCCTTGTCCGCGTGAAATGAATATGCATCCTTCATAACGAATTCGCGTGCCCGCATGACGCCGAAGCGCGGCCGTATCTCATCCCTGAATTTGGTCTGGATCTGGTAGAAATTAAGCGGCAACTGGCGGTAGCTTCTCACTTCACGCCGCGCGATGTCCGTGATGATTTCCTCATGCGTGGGGCCGAAGCAAAAATCGCGTTCGTGACGATCCTTGATCTTGAGCATTTGCGGGCCGAACTGGTCCCAGCGTCCGGATTCGACCCACAGCTCGGCGGGCTGCACTGCCGGCATCAGCAGCTCGATCGCACCGACCGCGTTCATTTCTTCGCGTACAATGTTCTCGACCTTGCGCAGCACGCGCAGGCCGAGTGGCATCCAGGAATACAAGCCGCTGCCGAGGCGCCGTATCAGCCCCGCGCGCAGCATCAGCTTCTGGCTGACGAGTTCAGCTTCCGAGGGCGCTTCCTTGAGCGTTGAGATAAAGAATTGAGAAGCGCGCATGCCTGTCCGATGGAATCTAAAATCCTTATTCTACCGAAGCATGACTCAATTTTTCGGAAAACCGTATGAAATTCTTTAGTAGCCTGCGTACCCCGAAAGCAGTGCCAGATCCGGCGGCGGTGTCGGTGAGCGAAAAATCCGGGGTGCGCTCGCTGCATATTGGCAGCGACACGATCCAAAGTTCGATGCGTCTCTCGCGCCCCAACGACCTCGAACTGGCGTATACGCGCAGCATGATGGCGGCGCTCCTCTTCAACCCAGCACCGCGCGATGTGCTGATGATCGGGCTGGGGGGCGGGTCGTTCGCAAAGTTCGTCTATCACCGGCTGCCGCAGGCGCACACCGTCGTGGTCGAGATCGATCCACGGGTGATCAAACGTGCGCGCGACTCGTTCTGCCTGCCGCCGGACGATGCGCGGCTGCGCGTCATCTTGGGCGACGGAGCTGCCTACCTCGCTAGCGGCGGACGCTGCGCCGATCTGCTGATGGTCGACGGCTATGACAGCGTAGCCCAGGTCGCGGCGGTCGCTACCGTGGAGTTCTACCGCAACTGCGAGTCTGCGCTCAGCGACGCGGGCGTTCTGGCCGTTAATCTGTGGGGCGGGGCGCGTGATTTCGACGACTGCGTAGCGCGCATGCGCTGCGCCTTCGGCGGGCGAGTCGCCTGTCTGCCCGCCGGCAAGCCCGGCAATGTAGCGGCGTTCGCGTTCAAGCGCAGCGCCGCAGTTCCGCGCTGGGAGGATTTGCGGGCGCGGGCGCGGACGCTGAAAGCCGAGCTGGGGCTGGATTTCCCGAGATTCGTGGAGCAATTCGAGCTGCTGAACCCGCACGACGCCGAGCGCCTGCTGGTGTGAAGCGGAGCGCTTTTCATCCGGGCTGAATTATGAAAGAATCTGACGATCAGACCATCAAGGGTGACGCACATGATAGATCGTGACGGATATCGCCCCAACGTTGGCATCATCATCTGCAATTCGAAGAACGAAGTATTCTGGGGCAAGCGCATCAAAGAGCATTCTTGGCAGTTTCCGCAGGGCGGCATCAAGGCGGGAGAAACACCCGAGCGCGCGATGTATCGGGAATTGCGCGAGGAAGTCGGCTTGAGCGAGCAGCATGTGAAGATCCTCGGCCGCACCCGCGACTGGCTGCGCTACGAAGTACCCGAGCAGTGGGTGCGTCGCGACTGGCGCAGCAACTACAAGGGGCAGAAGCAGATCTGGTATTTGCTGCGCCTCGTCGGCCGCGATTGCGACGTGCGCCTGCGCGATTCGGAGAAGCCGGAATTCGATGCCTGGCGCTGGAACGATTACTGGCTGCCGCTGGAGTCCGTGGTCGAGTTTAAACGCGAGGTCTATGAGCAGGCATTGAACGAGCTCGCCAAATATCTGAACCGCAGTCCGCAGGCGCACCGGCCGAGCGCGGTGGCCTTACGCTGAGAGGCGTGCAAGCGCGTTTCGGAATGCCGGAATTTGCCGCCGCATCGAGGCGCCGTCCGCCGATTGACACCCGTGGGGCCGGTCTTTAAGATGAAGCACTGATTTCCAGTAGCGGCGATGCTCCCAGTCGCACCGCCGTCCCCCACCAGACGTTGCAGATCTGCATTTTTAACGATACAGGAGCAACTATGCAACTCAAAGGCTCGAAGACGGAAAGCAATCTCAAGGCGGCATTCGCCGGGGAATCGCAAGCCAATCGACGCTATCTTTATTTTGCAGCGAAAGCGGACGTCGAAGGTCAGAACGATGTGGCGACGGTGTTTCGTTCCACGGCTGAGGGCGAGACCGGCCATGCGCACGGCCACCTGGAGCATCTGGAAGCTGTCGGCGATCCGGCAACGGGGCTGCCGATCGGCAAGACACGCGACAATCTGAAAGCCGCAATCGCCGGCGAGACGCACGAATATACGGACATGTATCCTGGCATGGCGAAGAGCGCACGCGATGAAGGGTTCGACGAAATCGCCGACTGGTTTGAAACGCTGGCGAAAGCCGAGCGCTCGCACGCCAATCGCTTTCAGAAGGCGCTGGACGCGCTGAGCGACTGAGCAGCGCGGACTCCCGCGATTTAGAGCGTGCAGCAGACGTGGTAAGTCCGCCGCACGCTCTTCAGCATCTTTTGCATTAAGCCACCCCGATGAGCGTCAGTGAAGGCAGCCTCGAGGCACCGACCCGCCACGCGCTAGACTGGCGGGCGCCGGAGTTTTACGATCAGTCCAAGCTGGACGCGGAACTCACGCGCGTCTTCGATATCTGTCATGGCTGCCGGCGCTGTGTGAGCCTGTGCACCGCATTTCCCAAGCTGTTCGACCTGATCGACGAAGGCACGAGCGGCGAGATCGACGGTGTCGCGCGGCAAGATTATGAGCAGGTGGTGGACCGCTGTTATCTGTGCGACATGTGCTACATGAGCAAGTGTCCCTACGTGCCGCCGCATGCCTGGAACGTCGACTTTCCGCATCTTATGCTGCGTGCGAAGGCGGTCAAGTTCAAGCAGGGGCGCACCACGGCGCGCGACAAGCTGCTGTCGGCGACCGATGCCATCGGCAAGCTCGCGAGCATTCCGGTCGTGGTCAAGTTCGTAAATGCGGCGAACCGCACGCCGCTCGTGCGTGCGGCGATGGACAAGTCCCTGGGCGTGCACCGCGAGCGCGTGCTGCCTGAATACGCGAGCCCGACCTTTCGCGCGCGCGCCGCGCCTGACGGATCGTTCGCCGAGCGCAAGGGTGCGCGCACGCCAGGCAAGGTCGCGGTGTTTGCAACCTGCTATGTGAATTATAACGAGCCCGGCATCGGGCACGACTTGCTGCAGTTGCTCGCCCACAATGAGATTCCGGCGGTGCTTGCGAAGCAGGAGGCGTGCTGCGGCATGCCCAAGCTCGAGCTTGGAGATATGGACGCGGTCGCGCGCCTGAAGGACGTCAACATACCAGCACTGGCGCGGCTGGCACGGGAAGGCTATGCGATCATGTCCGCAATCCCCTCGTGCACCCTCATGTTCAAGAAGGAGCTGCCGCTGCTGTTTGCCGGCGATGCAGAGGTGCAGGCCGTTGCGGACGCGATGTTCGACCCCTTCGAATACTTGGTGCTGCGCCACCGCGACGGTTTGCTCAAGACCGACTTCAAGCATGCGCTGGGGCGGGTCTCGTACCACATTCCGTGCCACAGCCGCGTGCAGAACATCGGACAGAAGACGCGCGATATGCTGACACTGATTCCCGGCACCGAAGTCGCCAGTGTGGAGCGCTGTTCGGGTCACGACGGCACCTGGGGCGTCAAAAAGGAATACTTCGAGCAGTCGATGAAGATCGGCCGCCCGGTGTTCAGGCAGATGGGCGCGACAGATCCCGATTACATCGCCTCGGATTGCCCGATCGCCGCGCGCCATATACAGCAGGGCATGGGGCAGACGCGGGCGCAAAAGCAGCATCCGCTGACGCTGCTCAGGATGGCTTATGGCTTGTAGCGCGAGCGGCATCGCGCCGGCAGTTTGATCGTGCCGGCAATCACCATCGAGAGCCTGATGCCGCTGGAGGTCTACGCGCGCGAGCGCGCACAGTTCCGCGCGCGGGCGATCGCGCACAAGAAGCAGCGTAACCTGACACTGGGCGGGAACGTGACGCTGGTTTTCGAAGACGAACTCACGATGCGCTATCAGATACAGGAGATTCTGCGTGTCGAGCGCATCTTCGAGGAGGAAGCGATCCGCGCCGAGCTCGACGCCTACAACCCGCTGATCCCGGATGGCGACAACTGGAAAGCGACGATGCTGATCGAATATCCGGAGCCTGAGGAGCGCCACACCATGCTCGGGTTGCTCAAGGGCATCGAGGACCGCGCCTGGACGGAGGTGGCCGGATCTGCGCGCGTATACGCAGTCGCAGACGAGGATATGGAGCGCGAAAACGAGCACAAGACTTCTGCGGTACACTTCCTCCGTTTTGAACTGACGCCGGAGATGAAGCGGGAATTGTTCTCCGGGGCTGCGCTGGCGATCGGCATTGAGCATCCGCAATACAGCGCGCACGTTGCAGACGTGAGTCCGCAGCTCAGAGCTGCCTTGATGAATGATTTGCGCCGCTAGGCGCACATGGGAAATGAACAGCACGCATGGTTAATCAAATGAAATACGGCAAATACGCACCGGCCGCGCCGGCCCGCGCCAGCTACAAGCACGCGCTCACGTCGCTGCTGGCGGGGTGCCTGCTTCTAACGCTCGCTGCCTGCGGCGTGGTACGTACGGGACGGGTGCCGGATCCAGATGAGAGAGTGGACGTATGGACTGAATCAGAAATCAAGATACCCGCCTTTCCACAGCCTCAGAATCTGATTGCATTCGAGGGCGTGCGCGGGAGCAGCAATCGCTACTACATCGATGCCGCGTCGCTCTCGATCGGCAAGGACGCGGTCGTGCGCTATACAATGGTGATCGATGTCGCAGGCGGCACGCGCAACATCAGCTACGAAGGCATGCATTGCGAGGAAACCACGCAGAAGTATTACGCGTTTGGCCATCCCGACGGCACCTGGTCGCAGGCGCGCTCGGGGGAATGGCGCAGCTTCGACGTGCAGGACCAGTCCCGCCCCTATCGCGTGCTGTTCATGGATTACTTCTGCCCCGGCAGGAATTCTCCGGTAGTGACCGTGGAGCGTGCGCTCGACTTACTCAGGAACGGCCCCCGCCCGCCAGCTTCTAATTAGTGGTGTGTGGCGGTGCCGGACGCGCCGATTTCTCAGAGTACGACTAGGTTATCGCGGTGGATCAGTTCCGGTTCATCGACGTATCCGAGCTTGGCCTCGATCTCGCTTGAAGGCGTCTTAACGATGCGGCGCGCATCGAGTGCGTTGTAATTGACCAGCCCGCGTGCGCATTCAACGCCGCTCTCGTCTTTACAGGTGACGACTTCACCGCGTTCGAAGCTGCCTTCGACTGCGAGCACGCCGACCGGCAGCAGGCTTTTGCATTGTTCACGCACCGCCTTCACCGCTCCGGCATCTAGGATCAGCGTGCCGCGCACCTGCAGTTGCGCGGCCAGCCATTGCTTGCGCGCAGCCAGGGGCGGGGTCGCCGCACGCAGCAGCGTGCCGATCGCCTCGCCGCTGGCAAGGCGCACCAGCACGTCCGCTTCCTGCCCTGACGCAATCGCGGTATGGGCGCCGCTACGCGAGGCGCGCTTGGCTGCGAGCACCTTGGTCAGCATACCGCCCAGCCCGATGTCGCTGCCGGCGCCGCCGGCCATCGCTTCGAGCCCCGGGTCTCCGGCATCGGCCTGGCGCACCAATGTGGCGCCGGGATCTTTGCGCGGATCCGCGGTATAGAGCCCCGCCTGGTCGGTGAGTATCACCAAGGCGTCGGCTTCGACCAGGTTCGTGACCAGGGCTGCAAGCGTGTCGTTGTCGCCGAAACGTATTTCCTCAGTCGCTACGGTATCGTTCTCATTGATGATCGGGATCACCTTGAGAGCCAGCAGCGTGCGCAGCGTCGAGCGCGCGTTCAGATAGCGCTTGCGATCGGCCATGTCCTCATGAGTGAGCAGGACCTGGGAGGTCAGCAGTCCGTGCTTGCGAAAGCCTGTTTCATAGGCTTCAATCAGCCCCATCTGGCCGACCGAAGCCGCGGCCTGCAGTTCGTGCAGCGCCCGCGGACGCTGCTTCCAGCCCAGACGCTGCATGCCTTCGGCGATCGCACCGCTGGAGACCACGATCACCTCGCGACCGAGCGCGCGTAGCGCCACGATTTGTGTGACCCAGCGCGCGAGCGCCGCCTGGTCCAGGCCGCGTCCGCGATCCGTGATCAGGCTGCTGCCGATTTTGATAATGAAACGCCGGGCGTGGATTAATTCAGAACTCATCCCAGATTCCTGAATAGCAAAATAGAGGGCGGCAGTGGCAACGCGGACGCACGGCGAAGCTAGGAGTCATCCGCGGTCGACGCGGCGCGGTTTTTCTCCAAGTGCTCCATGATGGCATAGGTGAGCTCTTTGCAGCCTTCGCCCGTCAATGCAGAGATGATAAAGCTTTTCTGCTGCGGGTCGAATTCGGCAACGAAACGCTGCACGTGCTCGCTGCGCTCGTCGGGTGGGAGCAGATCAACCTTGTTGAGCACTAGCCAACGCGGCTTCTCTGCCAGGCTCGGGTCGTATTTCTCAAGTTCGTGCACGATCGCGTGCGCCTCATGGAGCGGATCGACTGCGTCATCGAACGGAGCGATGTCGACGATGTGCAGCAGCAGGCGCGTGCGTGCGAGGTGGCGCAGGAACTGATGTCCCAGGCCGGCGCCTTCGGCGGCGCCTTCGATCAAACCGGGGATGTCTGCAATCACGAAGCTGCGGTTATGATCGACGCGCACCACGCCCAGGTTCGGATGCAGCGTCGTGAACGGATAGTCAGCCACCTTGGGGCGCGCGGCCGACACGGAGCGGATAAAAGTTGATTTTCCGGCGTTCGGCATGCCGAGCAGGCCTACGTCGGCGAGCACCTTCAGTTCGAGCTTGAGCTTGCGCGATTCCCCCGGCGTGCCGCGCGTAAACTGGCGCGGCGCCCGGTTGGTGCTCGATTTGAAATTAAGATTGCCGCGCCCGCCATCGCCGCCTTTCGCGATAATCGCGCGTTGGTCATGCGCTGCGAGATCAGCGATGATCTCCGCGCTTTCCGCATCGCTCACCACGGTGCCCACCGGCATGCGCAATACGATGTCGGTGCCTCCGCGGCCATTGCAATCGGCGCCGCGCCCGGGTTCTCCGGCCTGCGCGCGATGGATGCGCTGGAACCGGTAATCGACCAGCGTGTTGATGTTGCGGTCCGCGATCGCATAGATGCTGCCGCCGCGTCCGCCGTCTCCCCCGTCCGGGCCGCCGCGCGGCACGAACTTCTCGCGCCTGAATGACGCAGATCCGTCCCCGCCTTTACCGGCATGGACCTCGATGGTGGTCTCGTCGATGAATTTCATGGCGCTGGCTGCGGTGGACCTTCGTAGACTTAGGCATTACGCGTTACCCAAAACAAAAAAGCCCTGCGCACCGGCAGGGCTTTCGCGGCGCGCGTGCAACGAACTCAGGCCGGTACTATGTTGACCATCTTCTTGTTGGTCGCGCCTTTGATTGCAAATTGCACCGTGCCGGTGATTTTTGCGAACAGCGTATGGTCCTTGCCCATGCCCACGTTGAGGCCAGGGTGCATGCGCGTGCCGCGCTGGCGCACGATGATGCTGCCGGCGGAAATCAGCTCGCCGCCATAGGATTTGACGCCCAGCCGTTTGGAGTTCGAATCGCGGCCGTTGCGAACACTGCCGCCTGCTTTTTTGTGTGCCATGAGTTTGCTCCTTTAGGGTGCGCTTGCGGCTTACGCGCCCGCGATGCCGAGGATTTCGATTTCGGTGTAATTCTGGCGATGGCCCTGCGATTTACGATAATGCTTGCGCCGCCGCATCTTGAAAATGCGCACCTTGTCGCCGCGCCCGTGGGCAACCACCTTGGCGGTCACGGAGGCACCGTTGACCAGAGGCGTGCCAAGCGCGACTGCTGCGCCGCCGCCCACCATCAATACCTGATCGATTACGATTTCGCTGCCGACATCGGCAACGACGGATTCGATTTTTACTTTTTCGCCGGTGGCGACGCGATATTGCTTACCGCCGGTTTTGATGACCGCATACATGGGGGAACCTCAGTTTTGCGCGCTAGCGACAGATTCAGAGCCGCGCATTATACCCAAGCGCGATTTTACAGTCAAAGCATAGTAAAATGAGCGACTTGTTTCCAGGTTTGCCGGTCTTTACCGGCATTTGCCGCCGCCAGAGGGGGCCGGGCTATTCCGGCGTATCAAAAGAACCGATGACTGACACGATCGTCCATAATTTTCTTGCGCCTGACATGCAGGCGGTAGACGCCGTCATTCGCCGCTGGCTCAATTCCGACGTGGTCCTGGTGCGCCAAGTGGCCGAATA
>CAIVHG010000006.1 GCA_903905655.1 uncultured beta proteobacterium
ATCACCGGATTCTTCGCGCCGGGCAGGACGCCTGAGTCGATCATCGAGCGGCTGAACCGGGAAGCCGTGAGGATACTCGCCAAGACTGAGGTCAAGGAGAAGCTCTCTGGGTCCGGGGTGGAGGTCGCGTCCGGTACGCCCAAAGAGTTTGACACCATCATCAGGTCCGATATCGCAAAGTGGAGCAAGGTGATCAATGATGCAGGTATACGCGCCGATTAGCGCACCGATCACTCGTTGCGAATGCCCTGGTCCTTGATCAGTTTGCCCCACACGTTCAATTCGTTCTTGACCGCCGTCTGCAGTTGGTCGGCCGATCCGGCGATTACTTCCATGCCGGCGTTGAAGAATTTTTCTTTGACCTCTGGCCGCACCAATGCGCGGTTGAATTCCTGAGTGAGGCGGGTGATTACCGCCTGCGGTGTCTTGGCGGGGGCGAACATGCCGTTCAGGACCTCAGATTGGAATCCCGGCAGCCCCGCGGACGCCACCGTAGGCAGGCCGGGAAAGAGCGGCGAGGGGTGGTCGCTGGTGACCGCCAGTGCCCGCAGCCTGCCAGACTTGAGATAAGCCGCCGCTGCGCTGCCGTTGGGAAACATCACCTGCACCTGGCCGCCGATCAGATCATTCATCGCGGCGCCGGCGCCCTTGTAGTTGATGCGCACGATGTTGACCTGCGCCATCTTGTTGAAGAGTTCCGCCGCCAGATGCGGCGCGGAGCCGGTGCTGCCCGATGCGTAGTTGAGCGCGCCGGGCCGCCGCTTCGCCAGCGCCACCAGCTCTTTCACCGACTTCACGGGCACCGAGGGGTGAACCACGATGAGATTGGGCGAGCTCGCCATCAGCGAGATCGGCACGAAATCGCGCACCGGATCCCAGGACACGTTCTTTTCGAGGAAGGGCGCCAGCCAGAACGAGCTGCCGGTGACGAGCAGCGTGTAGCCGTCGGGCGCGGCCTTCGCCACCGTGTCGCCGAGGATGATGCCGCTGGTGCGGTTTTCCACCACGACCGGCTGGCCGAGCGCAGGGGAAACGACCTGGCCCAGCACGCGCGAGGCGAAATCACCGTTGCTGCCGGGGCCGCCGGTCTCGATGCGGACCGGGCGGCTGGGATAATTCTGCGCCTGCGCAGCCGCGGCGCACGCAAGCGTGAGAGCGATCAGGAAACGTTTGGTAAGCATGAATACTCCTTGAAGAAAAGTGCTCAGATTTCCGGAATGGCGTACCGCTATGCAGCGGAGCGCTGCAGGGCAGGCAGCACCTCGTCGAAACGCAGTCCGTCCATCGCGAATGCGCGGGCCGCGAAATCGCGCGCCGCTGATTCATGACGTCCGTAGGCAAAACAGTCTGTAACTTTAGCAATGAGCTCGTCGTCGCTTAACGGATCGCCGGAATCTCCGCGTGCGATCACCACGCGCTTGTTGACAATATCTCCGCTCTTTAGCGTGAGCTTGAGCTCGGTCCAGCGCGGAAGGGCGTTGCCGGCGGCCTCTGATTTTGAAATCCTGGGCAGAAAGTCCCGGATCGCGGGCCGCATGACGCTGGCGTCGTCGAAACTCGACAGGCCGATGCTGCCGTCGAGCAGCGCTGCCGCAGTCGTATATTCGATGCTGAACTTCGCTTCCAGGCCGTTGGTCGGGCGCGGGTAGATCACCGCTTCCAGTCCGCGTGCGCTCGTAGTCACCTGTGCGCTCTCTACCGCATCCAGCGTGAGCCCGTGCGCCTGCCGCAACGCGAGCGCGGCATCGATGCCGCGGCCCGTCGCATAACAGCAGGGATATTTCTTGATGTCGATGCCGATGGCCTCGATGTCGAGCGGCGCGATGCCCAGTTCAGCCAGCGCCGGGCCGGCATCCTCGCGATTCGCGTACAGCGCAAGGTAACCGTAGTTGCCGTCGATCGACTCGGTGGCTGCAGTGAAGCCCGCCTGTGCGAGCAGGCACGCGCGCACCGCGGCTGCCGCGCACTGACCGGCCTGAAACGATTTGGCCATGGTGCCGAAGTTCTGCCGCGTGCCTCCGGCCTGCGCGACTGCGAGCCCCAGCGCATGTGCGGTGCGGCTTTCATCGAGGCCGAGCAGCACGCTGCCCGCGATGGCGCCGCCGAGCACGCCGAGGGCCGAGGTCGAATGCCAGCCTTTGCTGTAGTGCTCGATCGCCATCACGCGCGAAAACTTGGCAAGCACTTCGAAGCCTGCGATGTATGCCTGCGCGTAGTCGCGGCCCGAGGCGCCGATTTGCTGGGCTAGCGCCGCGAGCGGCGGCACCAGCGCAGCGCTGATGTGGCCGCGCATCGGCTGCATCACGTCGTCGTAATCGAGCACGTGCGCCGTGATCGCGTTGAGCCAGGCTGCTTCTTCCGCACGCATGGACTCGTCGCTCGCCCACACCGAGGCCCGGCCCTGGCCCGCGATGTCTGCTACATAGGCGCGCGCAATGCGCGGCGCGTCTTCGTGGCGGCCCGCGATGGCGACGGCATAAGTGTCGACCAAAGCGCGGTAGGCGAGATGCCGTTGCGCAGGCGTCAGTGCGTAGTTGCGAAAGTTCGCGGCAAAAGTGGCGATGGTGGCGCTGGCAGTCTTCATGTGCGGTATGTATCGAGCTACGGATCGGGGCTGTGCCGTGAAGCGCGCGTGCAGTTCAGGCGCCCGTATTATGGGCGATGCGATTCGGGTTGTCGATACTCGCAGCGCTATCTAAATAAATACGAAGAACACGGCGGGCGCATCTGCTGCTGCAGATGCAGCGTGAGCATGCAGAGGGTTGCGCAGCACGCGGGCTGCACGTGGAGTAAAATCGGCCGTCGGTCATGCGACGGAAATCGTGGGGAGCGGGTAGATGAAGCTGTGGTATCAGAGCATGCTGCGTGAGGGGGTCGGACCAACTTATCACCAGGCACTGCACAATATCCTCAACAAGGTCAAAGATCGCGACACCGAAATCGAGCTGCATGGCATCACCAAGGTCGGTGGCATCTCCGGGCATTACCGTTACCTTGAATACCTGCAGGCGGCGGAAGTCATGGAGAATGTGCAGAAGGCGATGCGCCGCGGCTTCGACGCGTTCCTGATCGGCAACATCGCAGATCCCGGGCTGCGTGAGTGCCGCGAGATCGCCAACATCCCGGTGCTCGGGCTGTGCGAATCCGCGCTGCACATGGCGTGCCTGATGGGCGCGACCTACTCGCTGGTCGGCGTCAACGAGAAGTTCATGGTGCGGGTGATGGAGAACGTGGCGCGCAGCGGACTCGCAGGGCGGCTGGTCGGGACCGGGCGCATGAACCTGGCGCGCACGCACGGGATGAACAACGGGTTCACCGACGACAAGGCGCTGCGCAAGCACCTGGCCGCCTTTCTCAAGATGGCCGATGCCGCAGTCAAGGCCGGAGCCGAGGTGGTGATCCCGGCGGGCGGTGGCCCGATGGCGCTGCTCGCCCATGCCGGCGTGCACGCGACCAAGAACGGAACGCCCATCGTCAACGGCATCGCCGCGCTGGTGAAGATGGGCGAGATGGCGGTGCGGATGGACCGCCTCATGGGCGGGCGCTTCACCAGCAAGCGCCTGACGTACGCGCCGCCCGGCCATCAGCAGATCGAAGAGATACGCAAGTATTACGGCAACGTGTATCCGACGGTCAAGGTCAGGCGCAAGCCGGCCGCGAAGCGGGCGCGCAAACTTTAAGAGGCGTTCGACGATACGTTTGTAGCGCCAGAGTATTGCGGACGCAATCAAATTGCTGCTTAAGGAGATTTAACGATGTCGCCACGTGTTTATATGTTGATGCCGTTGTTGGCTGTGTCGCAGATTGATGCCGCATCGGGCCAGGAGTTTCCGGTGAAGCCGATCCGCATCATCACCTCGGAGTCGGGCGGCTCGGGCGACTTCGTGTCGCGGTTGCTGGTGCAGCTGATCTCACCATCCCTGGGCCAGCAGATCATCGTCGACAACCGGCCGAGCGTGATCATCGCCGGCGAGACCGTGGCCAAAGCGCCGCCCGACGGGCACACGCTGATCGCCTACGGCGGCACGCTGTGGTTGGGGCCGTTTCTGCGCGCATCTCCATACGATCCGGTGCGCGACTTCGCACCCGTCGTCATGGCTTCGAGTTCGCCCTGCGTGCTGGTCGTGCATCCGGCGCTTCCCGTGAGATCGGTAAAGGATCTCATCGCGCTCGCCAAGGCCAAGCCCGGGGTGCTCAACTATGGGTCCGGCAATTCGGGCGCAATCACGCATCTGGCGCCCGAGCTCTTCAAGACCATGACGCGCACCAGCATCGTGCGCATTCCGTATAAAGGGGCCGGTCCTGCGCTCAACGATCTCATGGGCGGCCAGGTGCAGATGATGATTGCCACTTCGCCGTCGGCTGCGCCGCACATCAAGTCGGGCCGCCTGCGCGCACTCGGAGTGACGAGTTCGGGGCGGTCGGCGCTCTTTCCGGGCCTGGTCACCGTTGCCGCAGCTGGCGTGCCGGGTTACGAAGCCGTGGCCTACACCGGAATTTTCGCGACGGCGCACAGTCCGGCGGCCGCCATCAACCGGCTCAACCGCGAAATCGTGGCGGCGCTTGCGCGCCCGGACGTAAAACAGAAATTCCTCGATATCTTCGTCGAAGCGGTAGGCGGCACTCCGGAGCAACTGGCAGCCACGGTTAAATCCGAGATGACGACCATGGGCAAAGTCATCAAGGATGCCGGTATTCGCGAGGAGTGAAGCTCGCGTTTGGCAGCCTGCCGACGCGCTAAGTATCAGTCGACGACGATGTGCGCGCTGGCGATCACTTTCTTCCAGCGCGCCGATTCTTCGCGCATATAGGCCGCCATCGCCGCCGGCGTGCTCGCGTGCGGTTCCGAGCCCTGGGTCGCCATGCGCTGCGCAAGATCCGCATCGCTCAGTACTTTCTTGATCGCGGTGTTCAGCTTGGCGACGATCGCAGGCGATGTGGCGGCCGGCGCCGAGATTCCGAACCAGGTGACGGTTTCAAATCCCGGCACGCCGGATTCCGCGATGGTGGGCACGTTGGGCATGGCGGAGGAGCGCTCTGCGCTGCCCACGCCGAGCGCCTTGAGGCGCCCCGTCTTCACGTGCGGCAGCATGGGCGGGATGCTGTTCAGCATCAGCTGCACCTGGCCTGCCAGCAGCTCGGTGACCGCCGGGCCCGAGCCTTTGTATGGCACGTGCACGATGTTGGTCCCGGTCAGCATCTTGAACAGCTCCATGCCGAGATGGATGGGCGTGCCCGCGCCAACCGATGCGTAATTGAGCTTGCCCGGATTGGTTTTTGCATAGGCGATGAGATCTTTGATTGAGGCGACCGGCACGCCGGCGTGCGCCGCGAGCAGCGTGGGGTTGATCGCGAGCATGCTCACTGGCGCGAAATCCTTGACCGCGTCGTAGGGCAGCTTGGGCGTGAGCAGAGGATTGACGACCAGCCCCGAGGAAGTTGCGAGCAGCAGCGTGTAGCCGTCGGGCGCGGAACGCGCAACGGTTTCGGTCCCGATCAATCCGCCCGCGCCGCCGCGATTATCGACGACGACCTGCTGGCCCCACAGCTCGGAGAGTTTTTGTCCGACCACGCGTGCCACCGCATCGGTGCCGCCGCCTGGCGGATAGGGCACGATGAGCCGCACTGCCTTGCCCGGATAGGACTGCACCGGCTCGGCCGCGTGCAGCATGGGCGAGAGTGCAGCGGCGGCGAGCAGCAAGCGCATTGCGTAGCGCGCGCCGAGCGGACGACGCTCTGCAGAAAATTTGTTGCACAGGGTCGAGTGGGTCATGGTTGTCTTCCGGTTAAACTGTAGCAACGCTGAACTGCGTGCACGCTGAATTTTAGCGCACCCCGTCGCTGCGGAGCGCAGAGATTGCGCGGTCGCGCTGCGGGTTGATCGGCAGAGCAAAGCCGCGTAATCTACCTGCCAAACTGAAAGCCGTAACCGGCCGCCGCCGCTGGAGTCAGCCAAACGTTCAGGCGCACGCCTAGCCGGTTAGCGAATGCCGCGCCATGCACAGAGCGCTTGCGCAGTCCGCGCAGCGCCGTTGCGGCGCGGCCATGAAGGGGACATCATGAGCAAGGAAACAGCAAGCGCGGCGCCTGCCGCGGGGGCGGGTGCGACCGCGCGGCTCGCTGCGCGCATCTGCGAGGTCAGCTATGAATCGCTCGACGCGGTGACGGTGGCGACGGTCAAGCGCCTCATCGCCGATGGCATCGCGGTCGCCGTCGCCGGCGGCGCGGAGGCCGCGCCGGCCATCTACGCCGGCCACGTGCGCGACATGGGCTGCAAGCCGGAAGCGACGGTGTGGGGCTACGGCTTCAAGACTACACCGCAGTTCGCTGCATTCAGCAATGCGATGTCCATGCACGTGCTCGATTTTGAGCCGATGTCGAATCCGCCTACGCACGCGGTGTCACCGGTCGCGCCCGCTGCGTTAGCGCTTGGCGAGGCGCTGCATGCCGACGGCCGCGACATCATCGCCGCCTGCGCCAAAGGCTTCGAGATGCAGGGCCGCGTGCTGCTCGCGGCCAATCCCGATCGCGAGGGCGTGCTGTTTCATACGCCGGGCGTGGTCGGGCTCATGGGATCCGCGGTGGCCTCTGCGCATCTGCTGCACCTCGATGCGGCGCAGCTCGCGCATGCGCTGGGCATCGCGGGCTCGCGCTGCAGCGGGCTGTCCGCCAACACCGGCTCGATGGTGAAGTGCGCGCATTGCGGCAACGCGGCTGCCTCCGGCATCGACGGCGCGCTGCTCGCGCGGCGCGGCTTCACTGCGCATCCGGCGATACTCGAGGCGACCGACGGCTACGTCGAAACGTTTTTCCCGCAGCACTTCGATTATGCGGCGCTGATCGACTTCGGACACCCCTATCGCTGTGTCGATCCCGGCATGGCGATCAAGTTCTATCCTTCCAAGTACCCGACGCACTTCTCAATCAGCGCCGCGCTCGAAGTGCGCAAGGCCATCACCGACATGTCGGCGATCCGAGCCGTGCGCATCTACATGCCGCTGATCAAGGATGCCGACCGGCCGCAGCCGCGTTCGGGGCTCGAGGGCAAGTTCAGCGTGCAATACACCGCAGCCGCGGCGTTGCTCGACGGCCGTATTCAGATCGACACGTTCAGGGACGAGCGGCGCTTCGCACCAGACATGGTGGGTTTGCTGGAAAAGATATCCACCGTGTGCGATCCCAAAGCCTCGCGCGACACGCGCAACATGCGCTTCGAGATCGAAGTCGAGCTCAACGACGGCAGCCGCCAGCGCAGCGTATGCACCAAGCCGCCCGGCACCTGGGGCAAGGCGATCGATGACGCCGAGCACCTGGTGAAGCTGCGCGATTGCCTGGCCGTGCGCTTCAAGCCGGCAGCGCAGGAGCAGGTGCTGGAACTGCTCGGCCGGCTAGAAAAACTTTCCGCGGACGAGCTCGCCGGGCTGATGGCGCTGCTTGCTTAGTATTAATTCAGAATAGAAGAGGGGTCTTAGATTGGATGCAACGACCACCAGGCTGGTTGAATTCGTAAAGCGGCTGCGCTACGAGGATCTGTCCGCGCGCGCGCTCGAAGCGGCGAAGGCTCGCGTGCTCAGCACGTTCGGCGCGAGCCTCGCGGCGTACGACATGCCGCCGGTGCGCATTGTGAGGCAGCTCGCGCAGCCGGTGGCAGCAGGACCGCGCGCGCGCATCCTGGGCTCGCTGGCGCAGACCACGCCCGACATGGCGGCTTTCGTAAACTCGGCGATGGTGCGCTGCCTGGACATGAGCGACACCTACGTGATGGAGGCGGTGAGCCATCCCGCCGATGCGTTCGCCGCGATTTTCGCGGTGGCGGAAGCGCACGCCCTGAGCGGCCGCGATCTGCTGCTCGCGATGGCGATCATCTATGAAGTGCAGTGCCGCTTCGTCGAAGTCGTACCCTATAACCATCACGGCTGGGACCAGACGCCGGTGGTCGCGCTCGGCGCGGCGCTCGGCTGCGGCTGGTTGCTGGAGTTGAACGAAGAGCAGCTCACGCACGCCATCGCGCTCGCGATCGCGCCCAACATCGCGCTCAACCAGACGCGCACCGGCACGCTTTCCATGTGGAAAGGCATGGCGGGTCCGCAGGGCGCGCGCGCCGGGGTGCACGCTGCGTATATGGCGCGCGCCGGCATGACCGGCCCCGACGATATATTCGAAGGCAAGTTCGGATTCTGGAACCAGATCATGGAAGGGCATGCCTACGAAGTGCCGCTGCCGCGCAGCTTCGAAAACCATGTGTATGCGCTGCAGCAGACCATGATCAAGTCCTTTCCCACGCGCTTCAACTGCCAGGTGCCGGTGTTCACCGCGCAGAAGCTGCGCAAGATGATCGACATAAACAGCATCGAATCGCTGAAGATCGAGTCCATACGCCAGGCCTTCGACCGCTGGATGGACGTGCCCGAGATCTGGAAACCCGAGACGCGCGAGACTGCCGACCATTCCCTGCCGTGCACGGTGGCGATGGGCTTGATCGACGGCACGATTACGCCGGCGATGATGGAGCGCGGGCGCTTCAAGGATCCGGACGTCCTGCAACTGATGAGCAAGTGCAAGATCGAGCTGCCCGATGAATTCGCAGATGTGGCGCCGGAGACGCGCTGCTGCCGGCTCACTGCGCGGCTCAAGAGTGGAGAAACGGTGATCGCGGAATATCGCCGCAGCCTCGCCGACGACATCGCCGACACCGGCTGGGAGCAGGCGGTCGACAAATTCAGCCACCTCACGCGCGAATTGCTGGGTGCTGAGGCGCAGCAGGGCATTATCACCTGCGCGCGCGGGCTCGAAAACGAGCGCAGCCTCGACCAGCTCATCAGCCTTACTGCGCTGCGCGATACTCGATAGCCGTTTTGCTGATGGCTCGATGGCGATCCGCAATCGGTTAGCGCGAGGAATATACGTACGTGCGCACCCGCGCAGCGCGGCCGGGGTCGTGGTATCGTTAGCACGTTGAAGGGGATTCGAAGGATTGCCGATGAGACGAGCAGGACTCTACAGCAGTTCCCAGCGACCGCCGGCGATCCCGCAGGCGCCGCTGCCCACAGCAGTGGCCGCACCCGCCGCCGATTCAAAAATGCGTGTCATGCGCGCGCGCTGGCGTGCCTTTTGCGAGCGCCACCTGCTGCTGCTTTCGATCACCGCAAGCGCCCTCATCGCTGCGCTGCTGATCGCCGGCAATGCCGTGCTCACCCCGGCCCCGCGCGAGATCGCCCAGCAGGACATCGACGACGCGGTATTGCACACGCTCGAAACCACCGTCACGCCCTCGCCCGCGGCGAAGGCGTATGAAGTGATCCGCGGATCGGTGGTGGGAGTGCGCGGCTACTCAGATCATCCGGTAGTCGAGGCCAAAGGCGGCGCGCCCGGCAAGGCGCCGGGCAAGATGGCGGATAAGGCGCCGGACAAAACACCAGGCAAGGCGGCTGGAAAAA
>CAIVHG010000007.1 GCA_903905655.1 uncultured beta proteobacterium
CATGCGCTGCGACAGCACCACCTGCATGATGTCGCCATCGAAGATGTAGCGCTTGGCGCGCTCGACGATCTTCAGATAAGGCTCGATCCCGAACTCGGAGCGCGCCGCTTGCGCGGGTGCCGCCGGCGTGTCGGGCGGAGCCAGCGGCTGGCGCAGCGCGGCAGCCAGCCCAGCGAGGCGCTCGCGGCCCGCTGCATAGGCGCCGGCGACCGCCGGATCGGCGTAGACCACGATATAGATCTTGCCCGATAGGTTGTCGACGACCACGAGCTGCTCCGAGAGCAGCAGCAGTATGTCGGGCACGCCGAGTGTGTCGGGCTTGTGGCAGGCGGCGAGTTTTTTCTCGATGTAGCGGATGGTGTCGTAGCCGAAATAGCCGACCAGCCCGCCGCAGAAGCGCGGCAGCCCCGGTTGCGTGGCGGCCTTGAAGCGCGCACAGTATTCACTGATGTACTGCAGCGGATCGTCGTGCGCTTCCGAGCGCACCAGCGCGCCGCGTGCGTACTCGCTACAGATATTTCCGCGCACCTCCAGCCGCGAGGCCGCGGCCAGCCCGATGAACGAGTAGCGCCCGAAGCGCTCGCCGCCGACCACTGATTCGAGCAGGTAGGTATGCGGCTCGTTCGCCAGCTTCAGATAGACGGAAAGCGGGGTGTCGAGGTCCGCGAAAGTTTCGAGCACCAGCGGGATGCGGTTGTATCCAGCCGCTGCAAGTTCATTGAATTCCGACTCGGTCATGATCACACCTCAAACAAAGTACTGAAAACGATTGTGCCGGCCGCGCGCATGGCGCGGCCACGGGGTGGAAGCGCGTTACGGGCGCCAAAGTCCGCAGGTGCGCATGGCCGTTGTCAGCGTTTTCATGGAGATCATGAGGTAGTTTAAGAGTCCCGCTACCTGAGCGGTGACGGGATCAAATATAACATCAACTGCGTGCGGGCGCATGCCGGCGCGGTCAGCGCTTGCGCGCGTTTGCACGGCGCGTTTTCCCGAGTTCGCGGCGCATGGCGCCTATCACTTGCTTGTAGTCGGCAGCGCCGAAGATCGCGGAGCCTGCGACAAAGGTGTCAGCGCCGGCGCGCGCGATCTCGAGGATGTTGTCGGTCTTGACGCCGCCGTCCACTTCGAGCCAGATGTCCCTGCCGCTTTGCTCGATCCGTTTGCGGGCGGCGCGCAGCTTGGCGAGCGCTTCCGGTATGAACGCCTGCCCGCCGAAGCCGGGATTGACCGACATGATCAGCACCAGATCGAGCTTGCCTATTACGTGGTCCAGATAATCGAGCGGCGTCGCCGGATTGAACACGAGGCCCGCCTTGCAGCCGTGCTCCTTGATCAATCCGATGGTGCGGTCGATGTGCTCGGAGGCTTCGGGGTGAAACGAGATGATATTGGCGCCGGCGGCGGCAAAATCCGGCACGATGCGGTCGACCGGCTTCACCATCAGATGCACGTCGATCAGCGCCGTCGTCACCCGGCGCACCGCCGCGCATACCAGGGGCCCGATGGTCAGGTTCGGCACGTAATGGTTGTCCATCACGTCGAAATGGATGAGATCGGCGCCCGCGTCGATCACGCTTTCGACCTCTGCGCCGAGTTGCGCGAAGTCGGCTGACAGGATGCTGGGTGCGATACGGAACATGGCGATGGCAGGTGAACGAGTGTAGCTAATTCTACCTTTAATTGGGCGCTGTGCGGCGCCAGCCCGCGCTGCACGCTACAATGCGCGCGATGCGATTCCAGACACGAACATCACCCCTGCCGGTTGCCGCTCATGGTTGCTGATAAAAAATACGAGATCAGCGTGAGCGCGCGCACGAACTACCTGCCCGAGCGCTCCGACCCCGATGACGGCCGCTACGTGTTCTCTTATACCATCACCATCAAGAATACCGGCGACGTTGCCGCGCAGCTGATCAGCCGACACTGGATCATCACCGATGCCGAAAGCCACGTCCAGGAAGTGCGCGGCCTGGGCGTCATCGGATTGCAGCCGACGCTCGAGCCCGGGGAGAGCTTTGAATACACGAGCGGCACTTCGCTCGCCACCGTGGTCGGCACCATGCGCGGCAGCTACCAGATGGTGGCGGCAGACGGGTTGCAATTTGACGCGCCGATTTCCGAGTTCATCCTCTCGATGCCGCGGGTGCTGCACTGATGGGCTGAGGCGCGGTGCACTGCCCGTGCGCCCGCGCCTGTGCGTCGATTCGGTACCCCGGCGGCCCAAAGTAAGTAAAATGCCGGGTTTTTGCGGTACTTACTTACATTGATCCAATTCCGTGACTTGGCGCTCGCGCGCGGCTCGCGCCGGCTGATCGAACACGCCAGCCTGCAGATCAATCCGGGCTGGCGCGTGGGCGTTATCGGCGCCAACGGCAGCGGCAAATCGAGCCTGTTCGCATTGCTGCGCGGGGAACTGCATGCCGACCACGGCGATTGCGAGGTGCCCGCGCGCTGGACCATCGCATCGGTCGCGCAGGAGACACCGGCGCTGGCGATGTCCGCGCTCGAATACGTGCTCGACGGCGATGCGGAGCTGCGGCACATCGAACGCGAGCTTGCCGTGCTGGAGCAGGCGTCGGACGCGGCGCACGACGGCCACCGCGTGGGCGAGCTGCATGCCCGGCTGAGCGAGATCGACGGCTACAGCGCCGCTGCGCGTGCCGCCACGCTGCTCTCCGGCCTCGGATTTGCCGATGACGAATTCACGCGCCCGGTTTCGCACTTCTCAGGCGGCTGGCGCATGCGGCTCAATCTCGCGCAGGCCCTGATCAGCCGCTCCGATCTGCTGCTGCTCGACGAGCCCACCAACCACTTGGACCTCGATGCCGTGGTCTGGCTCGAGCAGTGGCTCACCGGTTATAGCGGTACCATGCTGCTCATCTCGCACGACCGCGATTTTCTGGACGGTTGTGTGACGCACATCGTGCATCTGCATGCGCAGTCGCTGACGCTCTATACCGGAAACTATACGGCGTTCGAGGAGCAACGCGCCACGCAGCTCGCGATGCAGCAGGCGATGTACGCGAAGCAGCAGCGCGAGATCGCGCACCTCGAACGCTTTGTCGAGCGCTTTCGCGCCAAGGCCAGCAAGGCGCGCCAGGCGCAGAGCCGGCTCAAGGCGCTTGACCGCATGGAGCGCATCAGCGCCGCGCACGTCGATGCGCCATTCGATTTCGAGTTTCCCGAGCCGGCGCGCGCGCCCGATCCGCTACTGGTGCTTGATCACGTGTGCGCGGGCTACGGCGCGCGCACGGTGCTCGAGCATCTCAAGCTTACGCTGCGCCCCGGCGCGCGCATCGGATTGCTGGGGCCGAACGGAGCGGGCAAGTCGACGCTGATCAAGCTGCTCGCCGGCGAGCTCGAGCCCCTCTCAGGCACCCGCACCGACGGCCGCGGGCTCGCAATCGGCTACTTCGCGCAGCACCAGCTCGAACAGCTGCGACCGGAGGAGTCTCCCCTGTGGCACATGCTGCACCAGGAACCGCGCGCCCGCGAACAGGTGCTGCGCGATTATCTGGGCGGTTTCGATTTTCGCGGGCCGATGGCTGACGCAGCGATCGCGCCGTTCTCGGGGGGTGAGAAGTCGCGGCTGGCGCTGGCGCTGCTGGTGCGGCGGCGCCCCAATTTGCTGCTGCTCGACGAGCCGACCAACCACCTCGACCTCGAAATGCGCCATGCGCTGATGCGCGCGCTCGCGGGTTACGAGGGCAGCCTGGTGCTAGTGTCACACGATCGCGCGCTGCTGCGCACGGTGTGCGACGAGTTTTTGCTGGTCGCAGACGGGCGTGCAGCGCCGTTCGACGGCGACCTCGAGGATTACCTTGCATGGCTCACTGCGCGGCGCGGCACGCGCGCTGCGGCAAACGTAGTTCAGGAGCGCGTTGCCGACAAGGCCGGGCGCAGGCAGTCGCGCGCGGAATCCAAGAGCGAACGCCAGGCCCAGCTTGCGCGCCGCCGGCCGCTCGCGAAGGAAGCAGAGCGGATCGAGCGCGATCTCGCGGCCTGGCAGGAGGAACAGCGCGCACTTGCGCTCAAGCTTGCAGAAGCTGGCACCGATGCGGCCGCGTGTGCTCTGCGCAGTGCCGAGATCGCGCAGTTCATCGATGCTGCCGAGCATCGGTGGCTGGAAGTGCACGCCGAGCTGGAAGCCCTCGGCGAGGCCTGAGCGCGGGATGCCACCATGCTGCGATTGACTGAGATAAAGCTGCCGCTGGATCACGCCGAGCGCGCGCTCGAGGACGCGGCTCGGGAGCGGCTCGGCATCGAGACGGACGCGCTGTTGCGCTACACGATATTCCGCCGCGGCATCGATGCGCGCCGGCGCTCGGCGATCTATGCGATCTACACGCTGGATATAGAAGTTCAGGACGAGGCAGAGGTGCTCGCGCGGGTACGCAAAGACCATCGCATCGGTCCCACGCCCGACACGAGTTATAAATTCGTGACGCGTGCTCCACAGGCGCTCGCGGAGCGGCCGCTGGTGATCGGCAGCGGGCCGTGCGGACTCTATGCGGGCCTGCTGCTGGCGCAGATGGGCTTCAGGCCCGTGATCCTGGAGCGCGGCAAGCCGGTGCGCGAGCGCACCAAGGACACCTGGGGCCTGTGGCGAAAATCCGTGCTCAATCCGGAGTCGAACGTGCAGTTCGGCGAGGGCGGCGCGGGCACGTTTTCCGACGGCAAGCTCTACAGCCAGGTCAAAGATCCACGCCACTACGGCCGCAAGGTGCTCGCCGAACTGGTGACCGCTGGCGCGCCGCCGGAAATTCTGTACGTGAGCAAGCCGCACATCGGCACCTTCAGGCTGGTGGGGATCGTCGAGCATATGCGCAAAACCATCCAGAAGTTGGGCGGCGAGGTGCGTTTTGAATCGCGGGTCGACGAGCTCATCATCGAGGAGGGCGGCGTGCGCGGTGTGGTGCTCTCCAGCGGCGCGACAATTTCTTCCCGCCACATCGTGCTCGCCGTCGGCCACAGCGCGCGCGACACTTTCGAGATGCTTCATCGCACAGGCGTCTACCTCGAGCCCAAGCCATTTTCGATCGGCGTGCGCATCGAGCATCCGCAGGCGCTGATCGACCGCGCGCGCTACGGCAACTATGCCGGCCATCAGATGCTGGGCGCTGCTGACTACAAGCTGGTGCACCATTGCGGCAATGACCGCTCCGTCTACAGCTTCTGCATGTGCCCGGGCGGCACTGTGGTGGCCGCGGCCTCCGAGCCGGGCCGTGTGGTGACCAACGGCATGAGTCAGTATTCCCGCAACGAACGCAACGCCAACGCCGGTCTGGTGGTCGGCATCACTCCTGCGGATTATCCGGGGCACCCGCTCGCCGGCGTCGAATTCCAGCGCCGCTGGGAAGAGCGCGCCTATGTGGCGGGCGGCGCAAATTATTGCGCGCCCGGCCAGCGCGTAGCAGATTTCCTCGCGCACCGCCCCTCGAGCGCGCTGGGCGAAGTGATGCCGTCATACACGCCCGGCGTGCGCATGACTGCACTCGACGGTTGCCTGCCGGACTACGCGATCGCCGCATTGCGCGAGGCGCTGCCGGCGTTCGACCGGCAGTTGAAGGGCTTTGCCATGGACGATGCGGTGCTGACGGGAGTGGAGACGCGCACCTCGTCGCCGATCCGCATCAAGCGCAACCCGGCATACGAAAGCCTGAACACGCGCGGGCTCTATCCCGCCGGCGAGGGCGCGGGTTATGCGGGCGGCATCATGTCGGCTGCCATCGACGGCATCGAGGTGGCCGAAGCGCTGGCGTTGAGCATGGTGGGAGAGCATCCATGAACACCCGTGCAGGGAAGGCCCGCTCATGACAAAATCGAATGATCGCAGCGCGCACGCCGCAGGCCCCATGGAAAAAGTCCGCATTTCAAAACTGCTGTCGCAGCAGGGCCTATGCTCGAGGCGCGAAGCCGACAGCTACATCGAGCGCGGCTGGGTGCTGGTCGACGGCGTCGCGGTCACCGAACTGGGCACGCGCGTTTATCCCAATCAGCGCATCACGCTCGCACCCGCCGCGCAGTCGCGCCAGGAAGCGAGCGTCACCATCCTGCTCAACAAGCCCGTGGGTTACGTTTCCGCACAGGCCGAACGCGGTTACACGCCCGCAGTCACGCTCATCACCGCGCAATCGCGCCACAAGGGAGACCGCAACCCGCTGCGCTTCAGCCCCGCGCATCATCGGGGGCTCGCTCCCGCAGGCCGCCTCGATATCGACTCCACAGGCCTCATCGTCTTTACGCAGGACGGCCGCATCGCCAAGCAGTTGATTGGCGCCGATACCAAGGTCGAGAAGGAATATCTGGTGCGCGTCGAGGGCAAGTTGTCGGTACAGGGCCTGGCACAGCTCAATTTCGGCCTGCAGCTGGACGGGGCAGCGCTCAAGCGCGCACAGGTGAGCTGGCAGAACGAAGATCAGCTGCGCTTCATACTGCGCGAAGGCAAGAAGCGCCAGATTCGCCGCATGTGCGAACTGGTCGGTCTCAAGGTCACGGGCTTGAAGCGCGTGCGCATCGGTAACGTTCGCTTGGGGGAGCTGCCGCTCGGGCAGTGGCGTTATCTGCGCAGCGACGAGCGCTTCTGAGTTCTGGTCACAGGCGCGGCGCGAACGCTGCCGCCGTTTCGTTTAACATAGCGCACGCATGATCTAAGACTTGCGACTAGAGGTGTAAACGCCGATGGAAAGATCCGCCGCATCTGATTCGACTGTGCCCGCCGCGATCGTGGCGCTGCCGGTGATGGCCGTGGTGCTGCTCGCGACGCTGTGGCTGCATCTCCTGGCGGCGTTGTTCACCGGCCTGCTGGTGCACGAACTCGTGCACCTGCTGGCGCCGCGCGTATTCGGACTCAAGGAGCAGCCGGCGCGCGCCAAGCTGCTCGTCGTGGCGCTGCTGATCGCGCTGGTTGCTGCTCTGACCGGGCTCCTGATCGGCGGCGTGCTTGCGGTATTTCACAGCGAAGGCGGCGGCTTGGCGTCGCTGATGCAGAAGATGGCGGAGATCATCGCCGGCACGCGCGCTGCGCTGCCGGCCTGGGTTCAGGACTGGCTGCCGGCCGACGGCGGAGAACTGAGCAATTCGATCGTCGACTGGCTGCGCGAACACGCGGCCGAGGTCAAGCTGGCGAGCACCGCGGTCGGCCGCATGCTGGCGTATGCGCTGATCGGCATGGTCATCGGCGCGCTGGTGTCGCTGCGCGAAGTGCAGCACGGGCACATCGGCGGACCGCTTGCGCGGGGCATCGCGCGCTCCGCCGCGCTGCTTGCGGACGCATTCCGGCGCGTGGTATTCGCGCAGGTGCGAATCGCCGCGCTGAACGCTGTCTTCACCGGGATCTATCTGTTGATCGTGCTGCCGGCGCTCGGCGTGCACCTGCCGTTTGCCAAGACCATGGTCGCGGTCACCTTCGTGGCCGGCCTGCTGCCAATCATCGGCAATCTCATTTCGAATGCGAGCATCGTGGTGATCAGCCTCAGCCAATCGCCGCAGATCGCAGGCATCTCGCTCGCGTTCCTGGTGATCATCCACAAGCTCGAGTATTTCATGAACGCGCGCATCGTGGGCTCGCAGATCAATGCTTCCGCGTGGGAGCTGCTGATCGCGATGCTGGTGATGGAAGCTTCATTCGGCATACCCGGAGTGATCGCGGCGCCGATCTTCTACGCCTACCTGAAGACGGAACTGGCGGCGCGCGGTTGGGTGTAGTGCGGTGTACGCGCTTTGCTGTTCGTCGCAACCGTGCGGTAGGTAATCAGTGCTTCCTAGGGCACGCAGAGCTGCGGCAGGGTTGCGCTGATCGAACCGTCTAGTACCGTGTCCGCAATGTCGTCGAAGGCCGTGGGTTGCGCATTCATGATGACGATGCGCGCGCCTGCGTCCCTGGCAATCGGCACTGCGTTCGCGACCGGAAACACCTGCAGTTTTGTGCCGATGGCGAGCAACAGCGCTGCCTCGCGCGCCGACTGCAGGGCGCGCTCTATCACCTCCGGCACCAGCGGCTGGCCGAATGAAATCGTGTCGCTCTTGAGTACGCCGCCGCAGTCCGTGCAATGCGGGTCCGCTTCGCCTGCGCGCACGCGCTCCAGCACCGGCTGCATATCGCCTTTCCAGTTGCGGCTGAGGCAGGTCGCGCGGTGCTGGTTGCCGTGGACCTCGAGCACGCGCTCGCGCGAGTTGCCGGCGCGCAAATGCAGGCCGTCGGTGTTCTGCGTGATCAGCGCGTGCAGCCGGCCGCTCTGCTCGAGGGCGACCAGCGCATGATGCCCGGCATTGGGCGCCGCCTCCCATGCGCGGTGCGCCAGCCGCGCCTGCCACGCAGCTTTGCGCACTTCGGGGTCGGCACGGTAATAGCGGATGTCGGAGAGCTTCTCGGCCGTGGGGTTGCGCGTCCATACGCCGTTCGGCCCGCGGAAATCCGGGATGCCGGAATCTGTGGAGATGCCGGCGCCGGTCAGCACCACAATGCGCCGCGCCGCTGCCATCCATGCGCACACCTGCCGCAAGTCTGAGATCGCCATCGCTTCCGCCTTTCTTGGAACAGAAAGTTTATGCGCACAGCGGCACGATCGGCAAGCGCCATGCCGCGCCGTGCTCGCGTATCATGGCGCATCCCCGGAGATGCCGACGCGAGCCGTATGAAAATAAAAAATCTGCTGATCGTCTATCACTCGATGACCGGCGGCACGCTGCAGATGGCGCAGGCGGCTGCACGCGGGGCGGCCGCAGAATCAGCGGTGCGATTGCTGCAGGCGCGCGAGGCTGAGGCCGAAGATTTGTTCTCTGCTGACGGCTATGTGTTCGCCACGCCGGAGAACCTGGCCGCGATGTCGGGCGTGATGAAGGATTTCTTCGATCGCACCTATTACCCGGTGCTGGAGCGCATCGCCGGCCGCCCCTATGCGACGCTCGTCTGCGCCGGCAGCGACGGCCAAAACGCGGCGCGCCAGATCGCGCGCATCTGCACCGGCTGGCGGCTCAAGCCGATCACTGATCCGCTCATCGTGTGCACCCACGCGCAGACGCCGCAAGCAATCCTCGCGGCCAAGACGATCCCTGAGGAAGAGCTCAAGCGCTGCGAGCAGGTGGGCGCGGCGATGGCGGCGGGGCTCGCCCTCGGTATCTTTTAACGCCGAGGCGCGCGCCTGAGCGCGCCCGTTGCTTGCTCAGATCACGCGGCGGCGAGCGACTGCTTGAGATCCTCGATGATGTCATCGATGTGTTCGATGCCGATCGATAGCCGCACGGTGTCTTCGGTGACGCCCGATTTCAGCAGCTCCGCCGCCGACAGTTGGCGATGCGTGGTCGACGCCGGGTGGCAGGCGAGCGATTTGCAGTCGCCGATGTTGACCAGCCGGACCACCAGCTTCAGCGCATCCTGGAAGCGCGCTCCGGCCTCGCGCCCACCGCGCAGCCCGAAGGTGAGTATGCCGGAGGCGCGTCCGCCCATGTACTTCTGGGCGAGCGCATGCTCCTTGTGCTCCGGCAGCCCCGCGTAGTTGACCCACGTGACCTTGGGATGCTTGCTGAGGAACTGCGCGACCTTGAGCGTGTTTTCGCAGATGCGGTCCATGCGTAGCGCCACGGTCTCGATGCCCTGCAGGATGAGAAATGCGTTGAACGGGCTGATCGCGGCGCCCATGTTGCGCAGGGGCACGACGCGCGCGCGCCCGATGTAGGCTGCGGGGCCGAGCGCTTCGGTGTAGACCACGCCGTGATAGGAAACATCGGGCTCGTTGAGACGCTTGTACTTGGCCTTGTGCTCGGCCCAGGGGAATTTTCCGGAATCCACGATCATGCCGCCGATCGAGTTGCCGTGGCCGCCCAGGTATTTCGTCAGCGAGTGCACGACGATGTCCGCGCCGTGCTCGAACGGGCGGCACAGATAGGGCGTGGGTACGGTGTTGTCGACGATCAACGGTGCGTGGTTGCGATGGGCGATGTCGGCGAGCCGCGCGAAGTCCGTGATGTTGCCGAGCGGATTGCCGATCGATTCGCAGAACACCGCCTTGGTCTTCGGGTTGATCAGCTTCTCGAATGAATCCGGCTCGCGCGGGTCGGCGAAGCGCACCTCGATGCCGTATTGCGGCAGGGTGTGCGCGAACAGGTTGTAGGTGCCGCCGTAGAGCGTGGACGAGGAGACGATGTTGTCTCCGGCCTCGGCGATGGTCAGGATGGAATAGGTGATGGCGGCCTGGCCCGAGGCCAGCGCAAGCCCGGCGATGCCGCCCTCCATCTCGCTGACGCGCTTCTCGAGCACGTCCTGCGTGGGGTTCATGATGCGCGTATAGATGTTGCCCTGGACCTTGAGGTCGAACAGGTCAGCGCCGTGCTGCGTGTTGTCGAACGCGTACGAAGTGGTCTGATAGATCGGCACCGCCACCGCCTTGGTGGTGGGTTCCGGAGTATAGCCGCCGTGCACGGCAATGGTTTCGAGCTTCATGTCATAGCCTCCCTGGGTGAACGTTATCGCGCAATATACCCCATCCGATCCTGACTGCAGTTGAGCGTGGCGTACTGCTGGCGGTGCAGCCTAGCCCTGCCACACGCCGTAACCCTTTTCGCGCAGGGCGATCGCGAGCTCCACCTCCATTTCCTGCGCGGCCCGGTACGGCATCGGGTTGTAGACCGCGTAGAGTTCGGGCAGCAGCCGCAGCCCGTACTCGCGCACGTATCTGTTCGACTGGAGCCCGGCCTTGTGCTTGTCGAAGCGCACGTCGGGCGTGAGCCCCGTCATGCCTACATAGACGCAGGGCAGCGCAGGATCGCGATCGGGATTGCATCTGCGGAATTTGGCCTCGTAGCTGACATCGTTCGACAGCAGGACCACGTAGACGCAATGATGGTGACGGGCGGGCACTGATATGGTGGCTATGGTAGTGGACACGTCCAGCCTGGCTTGAGTGTAAAGGCTTTCAGGCTTTCAAACAATGCGGTCGCGCGCCGCAGGGAACCGACCGCAAAAAAAGAGACCCGGCTTGCGCCGGGTCTCCAGGTATTACCCGCTGCGCAGTTTAAGCGCGCCGGTGCATGCCGCGGCGGCCGTGTTCCATGCCGCGTTCGCGTGATGCGAGCAAGCGGTCAGCGACTGCCTTCTGCTCTGGGGAAAGCGCAGTGTAAAGCGGCTTGCTTACCGCGAGCAGCTCGTTGGTGCGAGTGGCTGCGGTTGCCATGAACTGCTGTTGGCGCTCAAGGCGTTCGATGGCGTTCGGCCGTTGCGCATTTTTGCGCTCGCTCATCTGGGTGTGAAACTGCTGCATCTGCTGATCGCGCTGCGTGGCCTGCTTGCGCTGAAAATCGGCGAAAGCGTTCCATTGCGGCAACTGCGCATCGGTGATCTTGAGCGCGGTCTTGATGTAAGCGAGCCGCGCTTCCACGCGTTCTCCCGGCGCCCTCATGCCGTGGTGCTGATGGTGTTCCATGCCCGGTCGCACCTGCGGGCCGGGGGTCGCGGTGGTCGTCTGGGCAACCGCCAGGGATGCGGCCCCGGCAATCAGACCGACGCTAAGCATGGCATTTGCAATCAACCTGTTCATGTTCATCTCCAGAAGTAGGAAAAAGTGTTAGTCCCGCTGCTTGCGTGGACACATGATTGGGACTGGCGCAAAAGCGCCGCTGTTCCAATTGGAGATGTAACAGTTTGTGACGCCTGTGCCGGCCGTCAGGCCTCCGGCCGCGAATGGGGCGGAGGCCGCAAATTCCACGCGCCTACTTGAGCGGCCGGAAGCGCAGCCGCTTGGGCCGCACGCCCTCTTCGCCCAGGCGCTTCTTCTTGTCGGCTTCGTATTCCTGGTAATTGCCGTTGAAGAAGGTCACTTTGGAGTCGCCCTCGAAGGCGAGGATGTGGGTCGCGATGCGGTCCAGAAACCAGCGGTCGTGCGAGATCACCAGCACGCTGCCTGCGAATTCGAGCAACGCGTCTTCCAGCGCGCGCAGCGTTTCCACGTCGAGGTCGTTGGACGGCTCGTCGAGCAGCAGCACGTTGGCACCGGCGGCGAGCGTCTTAGCCAGGTGCAGGCGTCCGCGCTCTCCGCCCGACAGATTGCCCACGCGCTTCTGCTGATCGGCGCCCTTGAAGTTGAAGCGCCCGAGGTAGGCGCGCGAGGGCATCTCGAATTTTCCGACCTTCAAAACGTCGGCGCCGCCGGAGATGAAATCGAAGACGGTCTGGTCATTGGCGAGCGCTTCGCGCGACTGCTCGACCAGCGCCAGCTTTACCGTGGCGCCAATGGCGATCTCGCCGCTGTCCGGCTTATCCCGGCCTGCGATCATGCGAAACAGCGTCGATTTGCCGGCGCCGTTCGGACCGATGATGCCGACGATCGCGCCGGGTGGTACGGCGAAGCTCAGGTCGTCGATCAGCAGCCGTTCGCCGAAGGCCTTGCTTACTTGATTGAACTCGATCACCGAGTCGCCCAGGCGGTCGGCCACCGGAATGAATATTTCCTGGGTCTCGTTGCGCGCCTGATATTCGTGCGAGGACAGCTCTTCGAAGCGCGCGATGCGCGCCTTCGCCTTGGCCTGGCGTCCCTTGGGGTTCTGCCGGACCCACTCCAGTTCTTTCTTGATGGTCTTCTGGCGCGCCGATTCAGTAGCCTCTTCCTGCTCCAGCCTCTGCTCCTTCTGCTCGAGCCAGGAGCTGTAATTGCCTTTCCAGGGAATGCCGTGGCCGCGGTCCAGCTCGAGGATCCATTCCGCCGCGTTGTCCAGAAAATACCTATCGTGCGTCACCGCGACGACGGTGCCCGGGAACTTGGTGAGAAACTGCTCCAGCCATTCGACGCTCTCGGCATCCAGGTGGTTGGTCGGCTCGTCGAGCAGCAGCATGTCGGGCTTGGAGAGCAGCAGCCGGCACAAGGCGACGCGGCGCTTCTCGCCGCCGGAGAGCGTTTTGATCTCGGCTTCCCACGGCGGCAGCCGCAGCGCATCGGCGGCGATCTCCAGTTGATGCTCGGTCTCATTGCCGCCGGCGCTGAGGATCGCCTCGTACTTCGCCTGCTCGGCCGCGAGCTTGTCGAAGTCGGCATCGGGCTCCGCGTAGGCGGCGTAGATCTCTTCGAGCTTCTGCTTCGCTTCGAGCACTGCGCCCAGGCCCTCTTCCACCGTCTGGCGCACGGTCTTCCCGGGATCGAGCTCGGGTTCCTGAGTCAGGTAGCCGATCTGCAGATTCGGCATCGGCAGCGCTTCGCCGTCGTAATTCGGATCGACGCCTGCCATGATGTTGAGCAGGCTGGACTTGCCGGAACCGTTGAGGCCCAGTACGCCGATCTTGGCGCCGGGAAAGAACGAGAGCGAGATATCCTTGAGGATGACGCGCTTGGGCGGCACCACCTTGCTCACGCGCTGCATGGTAAAGACGTATTGGGCCATTCGGGGGACCTTAGTTTATCCAGCCGGAAAAGTGGGCAATCATAGCTCAATCGCACGCTTTTGGCGTCGTGTGCGCCCGGCATCAGGCTATGAACCGAAACTAAACGCTGCGCGCACGACTCGAATCAGGGTATGCGCAAACGCTGCGCAGGAACGCCGGAGGCTGCGATGTATAAAGTCGAACTAGAGGAAGGAAATGGTCTGTGGCACGACGTGACGGGGGCCGACGGCGCGCCGCTCACGTTCGCGACCCGGGACGACGCGCGCGCCGCGCTGGCCCGGCTTTATCCGGTGTTGGTCAAGCTGGAAAGCTACGGCGGAGAGAAGCGCACGCGCGTGATCGAGATCTTCGACAAAGAGGGCGACTCGGAATAAAGCTCCCGGGGCCCGCACGTCTGAGGGGTCCCGCTTGACACGTCCGCTAGAATAGGCGAAACGGTGTGGTTGTGACCTGCGCAGCGCTGAGCGCGCAGGCAGCAGCTAGTCCGTCCGTTTATATCCTCTGCCACCTATGACACCGATGAAGGCACGCGCGTTGTTAGCGAATACTAAAGCCGTTACCGGTACTGAGCAGCCGACTGCGGTGGCCGCCTCTGGCGGCGGGCCGCTGCGCGAGGCGATCGAAATTCACGGCGCGCGCCAGAACAACCTCAAGAACCTGACGGTCGCGTTGCCGCTCAACGAGCTGATCGTCGTGACCGGGGTGTCGGGCTCGGGCAAGTCCTCGCTCGCATTCGACACGCTCTACGCCGAGGGCCAGCGCCGCTACGTCGAGACCTTCTCGCCCTATGCACGGCAGTTCCTGGACCGCATGGACAAGCCGCTGGTCGACCGCATCGACGGCATTCCGCCCGCCATCGCGATCGACCAGACCAATCCGGTGCGCAGCTCGCGTTCCACGGTCGGCACGATGACGGAAGTGAACGATTATCTGAAGCTGCTGTATGCGCGCAGCGCCCGGCTTTGCTGCCGCGGCTGCGGGCAGGAAGTGACGCGCGACACGCCGCAGACAATCTACGCTGCGCTCTGCGAGCGCGCATTGAGCGCGGGCGACCCGCGGCTCATCATCACCTTTCCGGTGAGCGTGCCCAAGAATTATCCCGAAGCGGAAGTGCTGCAACTGCTGGCGGCGCAGGGCTACACGCGCGTGCATGCCAAGCACAAACACGTGATCGAGATGGTGCAGGACCGGTTGCGCATGTCGACGGCGGAGCAGGCACGCGTGTGTGAGGGCCTGGAGGCCGCGCTGCGCATCGGGCAGGGCCGCGTGAATGTGTACGCGGTCGCTGAAGCGGACGCTGGCGCCGGCGTAGTCGAACCGCGCCCAAAGACCGATGCAACACCCACGCCATGGCGCTACTCCGCAGATCTGCACTGTCCCGACTGCGATATCCACTATACGGAGCCCACGCCCAGCCTCTACTCGTTCAACTCGCCGATCGGTGCGTGCGAAAGCTGCCGCGGCTTCGGGCGCGTGATCGGCATCGATTTCGGGCTCATCGTTCCGGACGAATCCAAGAGCCTGCGCGCAGGCGCGGTGCGGCCGTGGCAGACGCCGAGCTTCCACGAATGCCAGGACGAGATCGTGAGCTACGCAAAGAAGCGCGGCATTCCGCTCGACACGCCGTGGCGCGAACTCACCGCGGCGCAGCGCGAGTGGGTGCTGGAAGGCGAGCCGCAGTGGGTGAGCTGGCGCAAGTCGTGGCCCGGCACCTGGTATGGCGTACGCCGCTTCTTCCAGTGGCTGGAAACCAAAGCCTACAAGATGCATATCCGGGTGCTCCTGTCCAAATACCGCGCCTACACCGTATGCGAAACCTGCAGCGGCGCGCGCCTGAAACCCGAGGCGCTCGCTTGGCGCCTGGGCACGCACGAGGATGCCGAGCGTGCGCTGGGTGGGCAGCCGCGCTTCCGTCCGCCTGCGAGCAAGTACAGCGACGCGGTGCTGCACGCGCTGCCAGGGCTGACGGTGCACGACCTGATGCTGCTGCCGATCGACCGCGCGCGGGATTTTGTCGAGCATTTGCATTTATCCGTTGAGCAGGACGCAGCCATGGACTTGCTGCTGACAGAGGTCCGCGCGCGCTTTAACTATCTGACGGCGGTGGGGCTGGGATATCTATCGCTCGACCGCCAATCGCGCACGCTCTCGGGCGGCGAAGTCCAGCGCATCAACCTCACGACTGCGCTCGGCACGTCGCTCGTCAACACGCTGTTCGTGCTCGACGAGCCCTCGATCGGACTGCACCCGCGCGACATGGGGCGCGTGATCGGCGTGCTGCAGCGACTGCGCGATGCCGGCAACACGCTGGTGGTGGTCGAGCACGATCCGCAGATCATGTACGCGGCCGATCGCATCCTCGACATGGGTCCTGGGCCGGGCGAGCGCGGCGGCGAAATCGTGTGCTTCGACACGCCAGCGAAGCTCATGCAAAGCCACACGCTGACCGCCGAATATCTGTCGGGCCGCAAGCGGACGACGGGCGCGCAGGGCGCTGCGTTGCGCATCTCTAAAGCGCCAAAGATCGAGATCCTCGGCGCATCTGCGCACAACCTCAAAGGCATCGACGTCGCCTTTCCGCTCCATGCGCTGGTGGCGGTGACGGGGGTGTCGGGCTCCGGCAAGTCGACGCTGGTGCAGGACGTGCTCTACCCGGCGCTGCTCAAGCACTATGGCAAGCCGAGCGAGGCGCCGGGAGCGCATACAGGTCTGCGCGGCGCGCAGTTCGTCGACGAGGTGGTGATGGTCGATCAGTCCTCGATCGGCCGCACCACGCGTTCCAATCCCGCGAGTTATGTCGGCGCCTACGACGCGATCCGCGCGCTGTTTGCGCGCGCTCCGCTGGCGCGTGAGCGCGGTTACACGCAGGGCACCTTCAGCTTCAATTCCGGCAACGGCCGCTGCCCGACCTGCGGCGGCAACGGCTACGAGCACGTCGAGATGCAGTTTCTCTCCGACGTCTATCTGCGCTGCCCAGATTGTGACGGCAAACGCTTCAGGCCAGAAGTGCTGGAGGTGATGCTCGCCGGCAAATCGATCGCTGAGGTGCTGGAGCTGACGGTGAGCGAAGCGCTCGCCTTCTTTGCCGCGCATGACAGCGTGTTGAGCGTGCTGCAGCCGCTGGCCGACGTCGGGCTCGAATACCTGCGCCTGGGCCAGCCGGTGCCTACGCTATCCGGCGGCGAAGCGCAGCGCCTCAAACTCGCGGGCCATCTCGCGCAGGCGGCGCGCACAACGCCTGTGCGGAAGTCTGCGGGGCGCGGAGCGGCCAAGCGTGCATTGATTACTGAGAAGCGCACGCTGTTCCTGTTCGACGAGCCGACCACGGGACTGCATTTCGACGATGTGGCCAAGCTGCTGCGCGCCTTTCGCCAGCTGATCGCCGCGGGCCATACGCTGATCGTCATCGAGCACAACCTGGAGGTCATCGCCGCCGCGGACTGGATCGTTGATCTCGGTCCGGAGGGCGGAGAGGCAGGGGGCGCACTCGTGTGTGCGGGCACGGCGCAGGGGGTTGCGCAGCATCCGACTTCGCACACCGGCCGCGCATTGCGCGAGTACGCGTCAGCGCTAGTCGAGGCAGCGGTTAGCAGCGCCAGCGCGGTTCAAGTCGGACAGGCTGCGCCTGCCGCCGCGCGCACCAGCATCTGCGTGCGCAACGCGCGCGAGCACAATCTGAGGAACGTCGATGTGGACATTCCGCGCGGCGAGTTCACGGTCCTGACCGGCGTATCCGGCAGCGGCAAGAGCACGCTTGCATTCGACATCGTGTTCGCCGAAGGACAGCGCCGCTACCTGGAATCGCTCAATGCCTATGCGCGCCAGTTCGTGCAGCCGGCCTCCAAGCCCGAGGTCGACGCGATCTATGGCATTCCGCCGACCGTCGCGATCGAGCAGCGCACCAGCCGCGGCGGGCGCAAGAGCACGGTGGCGACGCTCACAGAGATCTATCATTTCCTGCGCCTGCTGTTCGTCAAGTTGGGCACCCAGTACTGCCCGAACTGCGAGGTCGCCATCGAGCCGCAGTCGGTCGATGCCATCGTGGCGCGCATCCTGCGCGATTGTGGATCCCGGGCCACTCGCGGACAGCCTCAGGGATGCCGCGTCGGCTTGCTCGCGCCGCTGGTGGTCGCGCGCAAGGGCTATTACACCGACCTGGCGAAATGGGCGCGCGGCAAGGGCTTTACGCACCTGCGGGTGGACGGCAAGTTTGTGCCGACCGCGCGCTGGCCGCGGCTCGATCGCTTCCGCGAGCACACGATCGAGCTGCCGGTGTCCGATGTGCGCGCCGCTGCCGACAACGAAGCGCTGCTGCGCAAGGCGTTGGCCAGCGCGCTCGATTACGGCAAGGGTGTGGTGCGCGTGATGTGGCCGCTGGAGAGACTCGCGGAAGAAATGGGCGGCGCGAAGTACCAGCCGGCACCTGCAGGAGCAGTGCTCCAGGAAACTGTGTACTCGGTGAAGCGCGCGTGCCCCTCCTGCGGGCGCAGCTTTCCGGAACTCGATCCGCGCCTGTTCTCCTTCAATTCCAAGCATGGCTGGTGCGGTGAGTGTTACGGCACCGGGCTCAAGCTCACCGCGGTCGAATGGAGCGACGAGCGCGCCAAGACCGGTGCAGAAGATCACGTGCTCGATTCCTGGATCGAATGGCTCGAGGTAGACGAGACCTGCCCGGCGTGCACGGGCAGGCGTCTGAATCCGGAGGCGCTTGCCGTGCGTTACCGCGGCCGCTCGATCGCCGACATCACCGCGCTGCCGGTCGCGCAGATATCAGACTTGTTCGAGGACCTGGAGCTTGAGGGTCGTGAAGCGCAGATCGCCCGCGACCTGCTGGCGGAACTCGGCTCGCGGCTCAATTTCCTGAGGGAGGTGGGGCTGTCCTATCTCGCGCTCGACCGTTCGGCGAACACGCTCTCCGGCGGCGAAGCGCAGCGCATACGCCTGGCTTCTCAGCTCGGGTCCAACCTGCGCGGGGTGTGCTACATCCTGGACGAGCCCACCATTGGGCTGCATCCGCGCGACAACGGCGCGCTGCTCGACACTCTGGAGCGGCTGCAGGCCAAGGGCAATACGCTGCTGGTGGTCGAGCACGACGAGGAGACCATCCGGCGCGCGTCGCGGGTGATCGACCTGGGCCCCGGCGCCGGCAAGCTGGGCGGGCAATTGATCGCCGAAGGCAGCGTCGCTGAACTCATGCAGAATGCGGAATCGGTGACTGGGCGTCTGCTCGCTCACCCGCTGCGGCATCCGCTGCATGCGCGGCGCCTTATCGACCGTGCGACGCCCATGCTCGAAGTAGTCGATGCCAGCCTGCATAACCTGAAGCACCTGGATGTGAAACTTCCGCTGCAGCGCCTGACGGTGGTCACCGGAGTGTCGGGTTCCGGAAAATCCACATTGGCGCGTGACGTGATCTATACCAACCTCTCCCATCGTCTGCAGGCGCGCAGCGCCACGGTTGCCATCGTTGGTTGCAGCGACCTGCGTGGCTGGCAGCAGGTGGGCCGCGTGCTCGAAGTCGACCAGACGCCGATCGGCAAGACGCCGCGCTCCTGCCCCGCGACCTATGTCGGGTTCTGGGATGCGATCCGCAGGCTGTATGCGGAAACCAGCGAAGCGCGCATGCGCGGTTACAGCGCAAGCCGCTTCTCGTTCAACACCAAGGGCGGGCGCTGCGAGGGATGCGAAGGCCAGGGCACGAAGCGCATCGAGATGAGCTTTTTGCCCGACGTGAAGGTTAGGTGCGAGGTGTGCGGCGGGGCGCGCTTCAACGCGGAAACGCTCGCCGTGCGCTTCAAGGACAAATCGATCGGCGACGTGCTCGCGATGAGCGTGGACGAGGCCGTCGAATTTTTCAGCGCGCATCGCTCACTGCACCACGCACTCAAGCTGATGCAGGACGTAGGGCTCGGTTACCTTACGCTTGGCCAGCAGAGTCCCACGCTCTCGGGCGGGGAAGCGCAGCGCATCAAACTCGTGACCGAACTCGCCAAGGTGCGGTTGATCGATGGTGATTTGCCGGCGGCGCTGCCGCGTGCAAAGGCTGCGCCTCATCCCGGCCGCCGCCGTGGGGCAGCTGAGGGCCATACCCTGTACGTCCTGGACGAACCGACGGTCGGTCTGCACATGGCCGACGTCGAGAAGTTGATACGGGTACTGCACCGCCTGGTAGACGGCGGCAACACCGTGGTCGTGGTCGAGCACAATCTGGACGTGATGGCCGACGCCGATTGGATCATCGACCTGGGGCCGGAGGGGGGTGCAGCGGGCGGTCGCATCGTCGCGCAAGGCGCCCCCACGCAGGTCATCGGACAGGCCAAGGCGACGCATACCACGCGCGCGCTGGGGGGATTCCTCGCGGAGCGCGGCGACCCGCCGCTGGCGCAGGCTAGCGCTATTCGTAAGCGTGGACAAGGCGTGGCTTAGAGGGAGCGCACCACCATGGCGGGAACTTTCAGTCTGACGCGGACTCGATGAGGTGGTCCGGACCCGCCCTCCAGGCCCGGTTCCGGGCAGGGTTTATCCGCCTGCTCAGTTCCTGGGGAATGGGTGGTTTCCCCTGGGAAACGGCCATTCCGATGGTCGCCCCGCACGGGATAACCATGCGGGCGGTGCGGGCAAGTTTGACGTCCGGCAAGCATTCTGCGATATTCACGGTCAGGAAGTGGATGATTGACATGAACGAGCTTATTTTCATAGTGGACAACGCGCCCGAGGGCGGTTACACCGCGCAGGCGCTGGGTACATCGATCGTCTCGCAGGGTGAAACGATCGAGCGCCTGCACGAGCAGGTGCGCGATGCCGTACGCCGGCTGTTCGACAACGGTGAAGCGCCGCGGGTGATACGTCTGAATTTTGTACGCGGCAGAAGTTACCGGGCATCGCGCTCGGCGCGCGAGCATTTCGAATCGGGCCGCGTCGCAGAAACGCAACCTTAGTCAGTCTAAATCCTGCGCGTCAGGCGCAGCGACAACGCGGTGCGTGCAGCACCGCGTCCCCTCTCAAATCAAAAGTCTAACCGCAGGCGCCTATGGCGCCGCAGGCGGTGCAGAATTCGCAGCCATCCTTCTTGATGACGGCGGAGTTTCCGCATTCCTTGCACAACTTGCCGTATTGCGGCGGGTAGGCGTGCGAAGCGGGCTTGCGGTCGTCCTCCGGAACTTCCAGCACGCCCATCTCGCTTACCGGAAAGCCGCGCTCATCGAGGATGCCCAGCATCGCATAGCGATGGATGATGAGGCGCGCGATATAGGCGACCGTGCTCGGGTAGTTCTCCTGGCGATCTTCCCCGGGCACGCGCGCCATGAAGTCGCCGAGCGGCTCGTCATAGGTGAGCAGCTTGCGCAATTTCATGCCGATCCAGGCCGGATCGATCACCCGCATGTCGAGCGACAGCAGCTTGCACAGGCCGTCGAGCGCGCGCGGATAGGTGCCCGCCATCCATACCGAATAGGGACGGCGCTGGCTGTTGGGCAGCACGAGTTCTTTCATCATCAGCACGAAATCGTCTTCCGCACTCGGGTTGTACACGTCGGCTGTCCATGACATGGTGCCGTCGGTGCCGGTCTTGGGTTCTTTCTTCGCAAACAGGGCGTCGAGCACTGGCGACTTTGCGTCCGCATCCGCAAACGTTCCGAGTTGCTCCACGCGATGGCGCACGATGCGCGCAAAGGCGGCGACGACGCTCGGGACACGTACGCTGTTGCCGTCGGGCGGCAGCGGGCAGTCGAACGGTTCACCGCCGGTGCGGCTAAGCACGTCGAGCTTCATGCGCAGCCACTTCGAATCCTGGGCGCGCATGTCCATGGAGAGCGTCTTGGCGACGGCGCCGATGCCACGCGGCTGTTCATTGCCGTTGACCCATACCTCGAAGGGATATTGCGTCCCATTTTCCACGTGGCCGACGAAGATGGCGAAGCGACCGAACGGCGATTCCACCATATAGGTCCACGACGGGTTGCCGCCGGGCAATGTCGGGCGCCCGGGCCAGCGCAGGCTGCACAGGGCGGGCTCGGGGGCGGCTTCGAGCCGGATCCTGCGGTCCACTTCCGAGGTATCGAGGTCGTTGGGCTGCGCAGTGTCCGCGCTGGGGGTCACCGAAAGTACGCTGCCCAGCACCGCGTTCGGGCGATAGGTGGTGATGCCTTTCAAGCCCGACTTCCACGCCTCCAGATAGAGGTTCTCGAACTCCGCGTACGGATAGTTCTCAGGCACGTTCACGGTCTTGCTGATCGCAGAATCGACGAATGGCGCCACCACTGCGACCATGCGCATGTGATCGAGCGCCGAGATTTCGAGCGCAGTGACGAAATAGGGCGGCAGGTGCTCGACATCTCCCCCCATGTGCTTGTAGAGGCGCCACGCGTGATCCTCGACGTCATAGGTCTTGTGGCCGCCGTCCGGCATGCGCTTCTTGCGCTGATAGGTCCACGAATAGGGCGGCTCGATGCCGTTGGAGGCATTGTCGGCAAAGGCGAGCGAAATGGTGCCGGTCGGCGCGATCGACAGCAGGTGGCTGTTGCGCATGCCGTGCTTGGAGATTTCTTTTTTGATCGCGTCCGGCAGGCGCGACGCGAAGCGCGGCGACTCCAGATAGCGCTTGGCGTTGAACAGCGGGAACGCGCCTTTATCCTTGGCGATCTCCGCCGAGGCGGCGTACGACTCGTCGCGCATGAACTGGGCCATCTTAGCCCCCATGCAGCGCGCTTCTTCAGTATCGTATTTGAGCCCCAGCATGATGAGCGCATTGCCCAGGCCGGTGAAGCCCAATCCGACGCGGCGCTTGGCCGCAGCCTCGGCGGCCTGCTGCGGCAGCGGCCACACGGTCACGTCGAGCACGTTGTCGAGCATGCGCACCGACGGATGGATCACCCGGGCAAACGCGTCGAAATCGAAGCGCGCCTGCGGCGTGAACGGATCGATGACGAATACGGCAAGGTTGATGCTGCCCAGGCAGCAGCAGCCATAGGCGGGCAGAGGCTGCTCGCCGCAGGGATTGGTCGCCTCGATGCGCTCGCCGTATGACAGGTTGTCGTCGTCATTCATTTTGTCGATGAATACGACGCCCGGCTCGGCGTGATCGTACGTCGAGCGCATAATCTGTTGCCACACCTCGCGTGCCTTGACCGTGCGGTATACCCAGGTGCCATCGGCGCGCTGCTTGGTGGAGCTATTCAGGCTTTCTCCTGGCGGCGTCTTGTGCACGAGTTCCCAGTCGCCGTCGGACTCCACGGCGCGCATAAAACCCTCGGTCACGGCCACGCTGACATTGAAGTTGCTCAGGTCGCCCTTGTCCTTGGCGTGGATGAATTCTTCGACGTCCGGATGGTCGCATCGGATGATCGCCATCTGCGCGCCGCGGCGGGCTCCGGCCGACTCCACCGTCTCGCAGCTGCGGTCGAACACGCGCATATAGGAGATCGGACCGCTTGCGCTGGAGTGTGTGCCGCGCACATACGCGCCCTTGGGGCGGATCGACGAAAAATCGTAGCCTACGCCGCCGCCCCGGCGCATGGTTTCCGCGGCTTCCATCAGCGCGACGTAGATGCCGGGCTTGCCGTCGCTGGTCTGCGAGACCGAATCCCCGACCGGCTGGACGAAACAATTGATCAGCGTGGCCTGGAGATCCGTGCCGGCCGCCGAATTGACGCGACCGCCCGGGATAAATCCGTTGGCGAGCGCCTCGAAAAATTCCTGCTCCCAGTGGGCGGGGTCTTTTTCGATGCTCGCGAGCGCGCGTGCGACACGGTGGCGCACATCATCCACGCTCTGCTCGTCGCCCTTGGCGTATTTCTCGAGCAAGACATCGATACAGACCTGCTGCGGGGAGATTTGGAACTCGGAGTCGTTGAGCTTCATATACTCGCCTTTGTGGTTGGGGGGGGTAGAAACTACTGCATGTAGTGATTGTAGCGATGTTAAGCGGAATGTAAAGCGCGATGGAAGTCTGCGCTTTTTGGTTGCAGTGCGGCAGAAATTTCGCGCCTATGCGACAAGCGCATGCACGAAAAAAGGGCGGCCGCAGCCGCCCTTTTTTCGTGCAGCGCTGGCTGTCAGCGCATGCTGCCGCCGATCGCGGCGCCGACCACAGCACCGATTGCGGTGGCGGCTTCGCGGTTGCCGCCACGGCCGATTTGATTGCCGATCAAGGCGCCGACTGCCGCGCCGGCCACCGTGCCGAACACGTTGTCGTTGTACACGGGCGTCGCATAAGTGGCACCGTAGTAGGGCGCCGGCGCATAGGCGACCGGCGGTACGACGTAGACCGGCGGCCGCGCATCGTAGTATACGGGGCGTGCGGGGATGCGATGAGCGTGGCGGTCGCGGTCAAATTCATAGCCCCGGGCGTCGCGGTCGCGATAACCATAAGCCGGCGCCCATCCTGGAGGCCCCGCAAGGACCAATGTGGTCGTGGAGAGCATGGCGGCGGCCGACAGAACCAGCATTGCAGTCTTCGTCTTCATGGCGTGCTCCTTTTTGTGTGCCTGTAGGTTAAAACGTTGCGTGCTGCCGAAGCGTTGGCTAAGCGATGGAAACAAATTATGAATTTGTAACACCCTGGTTACATCCCGGGTCCTTACAGCGTTTGCTTTGAGTGGGGCCCGGCCCGTTGGAGATACGCGAGCGTTGAACTGGTTTGCGGCGCTGCGCGTTAGAATCCTGTGCGTACACCTACGCTACGGCAGGCGGTCCATTATCGGGAGGTACCATGCGCTACGAACTCTATTACTGGCCATCCATACCGGGGCGCGGAGAGTTCGTACGGCTCGCCTGCGAGCAGGCGAGCGCCGACTATGTGGATGTCGCCCGTGCGCCGCGTGGGGCTGGCACGGGGCTCGCGGCCATGATGCGGCTGCTCGCCGATCGCCGCCTCGACTGCCCGCCCTTTGCGCCACCTTTCCTGAAAGCCGGCAAACTCGTGATCGGCCAGACGGCCATCATTCTTCTGTACTTGGGCGAGCGGCACCGGATCGCACCCAAGAGCGCCGCCGGCCGGTTATGGGCGCATCAGCTGCAACTGACCATCGCAGATCTGGTCGCTGAAATCCACGATACCCATCATCCGATCGCCTCCGGGCTCTATTACGAGGACCAGAAGCCGGAAGCGCGCCGCCGTACCGCCCATTTTCTTGCGCAGCGGCTGCCCAAGTACTTGCGCTATTTTGAAGACGTCATCAAGCGCAATGCCCGTGGCCATCTGGCCGGCGCGCGGGTCAGCTATGCCGACCTCTCGATGTTTCAGGTCATCGCCGGACTGCGCTATGCGTTTCCGCGTGCGATGGCGCGCTTTGGTCGCGGGTATCCCCGCCTAGAGGCCCTGAGTGCCCGGGTTGCGGAACTGCCGGCGATCGCTGGATACCTGCGCTCGCCGCGGCGGCTGCCGTTCAATAACCAGGGCATCTTCCGTCACTACCCGGAACTCGATTCATCCCCGGCACGCTGAACGCGCGGGCAGTTGCGGTGACTGCGGCTGCTGTCAGGAAGTGACGGCGGCCCGTCGCGGCGGCAGGTCGTGGTACGCGCGCCATTGATTGCGGCCCGCGGACTTGGCGGCATACATGGCGGCATCCGCGCATCGCAGCAGCCCATCCGGGTCGGACGCGTCCGGCGGGCAAATCGCGATGCCGATACTGGCGCCGATGTGCACGATACCCGCTTCAATGCGGTAGGGATTTCCGATTTCGGTAACCAGTTTCTGCGCGATGCGTACCGCTTCGTCGCGCTCGCGCAAGTTTTCCATCACGATTACGAATTCGTCTCCGCCGAAACGGGCGACCGTGTCGACAGCGCGCACGTTGCTCGTCAAACGCTCGGCCACGGCAAGCAGGAGTTGATCTCCTGCGGCATGCCCGTGCGTGTCGTTGATGGTCTTGAATTCATCCAGGTCGACGACCAGGAGCGCGGCGCTGGAATTGTTGCGCTGGGCGCGCGTGAGTACCTGCAGCAGCCGCTCGTCCAGCAGTGCGCGGTTGGCAAGCCCGGTAAGCGCATCGTGCCGTGCCAGATGTTCGAGTTCCTTTTCCTTGTCGCGCAGGCGCAGGTTCGCCCGCTCCAGGTCAGTCGTGCGCTGCGCTACGCGCGATTCGAGTTCCGTTTCGTGTACGCGCAGGGCATCCACCATTTTCTGCTTGGTGTCCATCGCTTCCTGGGTCGCCAGATCCTTCGCGCGGCGCATGACGTTGAGACGGTCGGCGAGCGCAAAGGAGAGCAGCAGCATTTCCAGCGCCGAGCCGATCTGCATGGCGTGCAGCGTCAGCGCGTTGGTGGGCAGCCATGCCAGGTTGCGGGCGGCAAGCACGGCGGCGCCGATCAGCAGCGTCGTCCAGGCGATCAGGTAATAGCGTGCGCCGGGATGCTTTTGCGACAGGCAGTAGACGCCGGCGGCGGCGAAGATCAGCGATCCGACGAGCCCGCCGAGCGAGACGGAAATCGCGGCGAATTGATAGGGGACGACAAGCGGAGAAAGTGCGCCCAACGCAAAGATCGCGGCCAGCAACAGCAAGATGCGGTTGAGCCGAGGAAAGTCGCTCCAGGTGGTAAAGAACACGCGCGTGAATAGTGCGCCAAAACAGCCCGTCGCCGCCATGCCCGAAGGCAGGGCGATATTGCCGAACGATGGCCACTGCGGCCACAGGAATTGATTGCCCAGGCCGTTGTCGGAGGCCTGCCCGATGGCCATGCTCGTGACGAACGCCACGTAATAGATGAATACCGGCTCGCGCGTAGAGAAGTACAGCAGGAGGTTGTAGAGCAGCAGCGCGAGCAGCATGCCGTAGTAGACGCTGAGCGTGGCATAGCTGCCCTGGTCGTGCCGGTGCAACGCTTCTGGCTGCCACAAGGTCGCGGGGATTGTGAGAGTGCCCTCGGAGCGCACCCTGAGATAGAGGGTATGCACGCCGGGTGCAAGGCGCAGTGGAAATACCAGATTGCGGTGCGCATAAGGGCGTTCGCTGAACGGCTGCAGGTCGCCGGCCACTGACATGTCGTAGCCTCCGCCTCGCTGCGGGACATATACCTCCACCCGGTCCAGCGAAGGGAAGTCGATTTCGAGTAGCCATTGCGAGGGCGTGTCGGCGGCGACGTCGAGCGGCAGCGCTAGCCAGTATGCGGAATGCGAGTAGCCGAAGTTGATCTCGTTGTTCGAGAGCAGGGCAGGTCTGAATCGCGACGCATAAGCGGCGCCGCTCACCGCATCGATGGTCAGCGCGCCGCTCGCGTCCTCCAGAGTAAGTAGGGCCTGGGACAGCGGATAGGAATCCGCGCGGCTGTCGATGACGAGTTTGGCCTGAACCACCGGCTCGGCGGCAAGCGTGAGCGTAGCGCCGCACAGCGCCATGGTGAGCAGCCACAGTGCGCAGCTGGCGGTGCGCTGCATGCGTGTCAGCAGGCGACACATTACCATGCGGTGTGGATTCGATGACGGCGGCGATGGGTTCAGCATCTTCCGGATTCCCGGCAACAGTTTGCTGCGTAGTGGCTGCGCGTGGCAACGGCTCAAGTCAGCGCGCTGGCAAGTACAGAAATTATAGACTAACCCGTCCGACCACCCCAAGTGCGGGTCGCGCTAGGGGTGCGCGCATCAGGCGGCGCGGCGTTGCGCAACCGCTTGCGCTGCGGGGCAGATCAATGCGGCTTGTTCCAGGAGTCGCGCAGGGTGACGGTGCGGTTGAATACGGGCGATCCGGGAGCGGAGTCGATGCGATCGGCGACGAAGTAGCCGTGGCGTTCGAACTGAAAGCGCTCTTCGGGGTGGGCTTCTTTGAGGGACGGCTCGAGCTGGGCGGTCACGAGCTTGACTGAATCGGGGTTGATTTCGCGGCGGTAGTCCGAGTCGCCGGCGCCGGGATGGACGGAGGTGAACAGGCGGTCGTAGAGCCGCACTACGCATGCATAGGCGTGCCTGGCCGAAACCCAGTGTATGTTGCCCTTCACTTTGTAGGTGTCGGCGCCGGGCGTGCCGGATCTGCTGTCGGTAAAATAATTGCAGTGCACAGAAACAAGGTTGCCGGCGGAGTCGCGCTCGCATCCAGTGCATTCGACCACGTAGCCGTAGCGCAATCGCACCTTGTTTCCGGGGTAGAGCCGGAAATAGCCTGGCGTCGGGTGCTCCATGAAGTCTTCGCGCTCGATCCAGAGTTCCTTCGAAAACGGCAGCGCGCGTTTGCCGAGTTCGGGGTGCTGCGGGTGATTGGGCGCATCACAGGTTTCGTCGTCGGTATCCGGATAGTTGTCTATTACCAGCCGCACCGGGTCGAGCACAGCGATGCGGCGCGCCGCCACCTCGTTCAGGTGCTCACGCATGCAGTCTTCGAACACCGTGTAATCGATCCAGCTGTCCGACTTCGATACGCCGATGCGCTCGGCAAAGCCTAGGAATCCCTGCGGCGTATAGCCGCGCCGACGTGCGCCGGCAAGCGTGGGCATGCGCGGGTCGTCCCAGCCGCTGACATGACGTTCCTGCACGAGTTCGATCAACTTGCGTTTGGAGAGCACGACGTGTGTCAGGTTGAGACGGGCGAATTCGTATTGATGCGGCAGCGGATGCGCGAGCAGCCCGCCCTCGGCAAGGCGCGCCAGCAGCCAGTCGTAGAACGGGCGCTGATCCTCGAATTCCAGCGTGCACAGGCTGTGGGTGATGCGCTCCAGCGCGTCCTCGATCGGATGCGCATAGGTGTACATGGGATAGACGCACCACTTGTCGCCGGTGCGGTGGTGATGCGCAAAGCGGATGCGGTAGATGGTCGGGTCGCGCAGGTTGATGTTGGGCGAGGCCATGTCGACTTTGGCGCGCAGCACCATGCTGCCTTCGGCATGCATGCCACGGCGCATTTCGTCGAATAGCCTGCGGCTTTCCTCCGCCGGGCGCTCACGGTAGGGACCCGCCGCGCCCGCCTCAGTAAGCGTGCCGCGGGTGGCACGCATCTGCTCTGCGCTCTGCTGATCGACATAGGCATGCCCGGCATCGATCAGGTGCATCGCCGCTTCGTACATGAAATCAAAATAGTCGCTCGCGTAGTAGCGGTGTTCCGTGCCAAATGCATTCCAGCTGAAACCGAGCCACTGGACCGCGGCCACGATCGAGTCCACGTACTCCTGTTCTTCTTTTTCAGGGTTGGTGTCGTCAAAGCGCAGGTGGCACGCGCCTTCGTATGCGCGCGCAATGCCGAAGTTGAGGCAGATCGACTTGGCGTGGCCCAGGTGCAGATAGCCATTGGGTTCCGGCGGAAAGCGGGTGCGTATGCGTGCGGGGTCGGGCGCTGCACTGGCGTGGACCGGCGCCGGCCCCGGCCGGCCACCCCAGGTGCGGCCGGCATCAGCGTCCTTGGCGAGGTCTGCTTCGACGATGTTGCGGATGAAGTTGGTCGCTGGTGCCGCGGCTGCTGGCGTGCGGCGGGTACCTTTTGCGGCGGGAGGTGTGGCTGGTTTCAATGGAGTTCCTGGGCAAGGGTCGGCGGCAATACTGGAGCAATTTTAACCTAATGCCACGCTGGCGCTTGTGATCGTGCCGCAGATGCAGTGCGCTGCTGATTCCAGACCCTTGCCGATCGAGGCGCAGGCGGTTCAAAATGAATGCACTAAAGGCGATAATGAGGCGGCGATGACTGGAGTATGGATTGCACTGGCGATTGGCGCGATCCTCATAGGGTGGGACTGGCTGTTGTCGACCCCGCTCGACCCGCGGACCAAGCGCCGGCAGCGGCTCAGCGCAGGGGACCGCAGGAGGCTACGCGGCATGCTATGGTGGACCCTGGGGCTTGCCCTCGCAGTATGGGCAGTGCCCAAATTATTTTACTAACCAATCTGCAGCGGCGCACCGCGCTTTAGTCGGGGCGCCGATACTCATGTCTCTGTCCGGCTTTTCCGTGTTGCGGCTGCTGGTCGACGGCGAATTCCATTCGGGCGTCGCGTTGGCGCGTGCGCTGGGCGTCTCCCGCGCGAGCATCTGCAACGTCCTGCGTAGTCTCGATACCGCGGGCCTTGCGATCTTCCGGGTACGCGGCCGTGGCTATCGACTGGCGCAGCCGCTGAGCCTGCTCGATAGCGGCACGCTGGTGCGCGAACTCGGCACGCATGCCGGCCGCTTTCAGCTGACGTTGCTCGACAGTGCAGTGTCCACCAACACGCTGCTCATGCAGCCTGCCGCGGCCGGCGCAGTCAGCGGCAGTGTGATCGCAGCGGAGTGGCAGACCCAAGGACGCGGCCGGCGCGGACGGGCATGGCATGCGGCGCCCACGGCGGCGCTGACGTTTTCGTTGCTGTGGCGGTTTGAGCAGGGGGCGGCCGCGCTGGCGGGCCTGAGCCTATGCGCCGGGCTTGCCGTCGCGCGCGTGCTCAAGGCGGTGGGCGCCGATGACATCGGATTGAAATGGCCGAACGATGTTATGTGGCGCGGCGCCAAGCTCGCCGGCATCCTGATCGAACTCCAGGGGGATGTGCTAGGGCCGAGCGCGGCAGTAATCGGCATCGGCATCAATGTGCGGCTGCCCGAGGGATTGCGCGAGCGCATCGATCAACCCGCGGCAGATCTGGCGACGGCGTGCGGCGCCGCACCCGACCGCAACCGCCTGCTTGCGCTGTTGCTGATCGAACTGGAAAATCTGCTGGAGGTTTTTGCATGCGCGGGGTTCAAGCCCCTGCGCCGGGAGTGGCAGCGCTGGCACGTCTACCAGGGGAAGCAGGTGCGCCTTACGCTGCCTGACGGCACGATTGTGAGCGGCCGCTCCGAGGGCGTGGCGGAAGACGGCTCGCTGCTGGTTGCGACGGCCAGCGGCTCGCGACGTTATCATAGCGGCGAGCTCGACGCCGCGATCAGCGTAGTGAAGCAGAACTAGACTCAGAGGTACTCAGGTGCAAGCGACAGTTCTGGCAATAGATGCGGGCAACACGCGCATCAAATGGGGTGTGCACGATGGACGCACGTGGCTGCAGCAATCGGCAGTCGATACCGTGCGGGCGCTTGAATTGCGGGATGCGTTCCGCACGCTCACGCCCTCAGTGGTGGTGGTGTCCAATGTGGCGGGGGCGCAGCTGCGCGCAGAACTTGCCGCCCTGCTTGCGCACCTGCCGGCGGCGCACTGGATCGCGTCCCGGCGCCTGCAGTGCGGCGTGCGCAACGACTATGCCGATCCGGCGCAACTCGGCTGCGATCGCTGGGCGGCGCTCATTGGCGCGCGCGCGCGCGGCATCCGTTCAGCCGTCGTAGTCGGGGCGGGCACTGCGCTGACTGCCGATGCGCTGACCGGGGACGGCGTTTTTCTGGGTGGGATCATCGTGCCCGGCGAGCGGCTGATGCGGGAGGCGCTGAGTGCTAATACGGCGGGGCTTGCGCAGAACGCGGGGCAGTTCAGCAGCTTTCCGCGCAGCACCGGCGATGCCATCGCGAGCGGCGCGATCGATGCATTGTGCGGGGCTGTCGAACGGATCGCCGCTTTTCTCGAACGCGCAGAGCGGTTGCGGCCGCGTTGTGTGCTGAGCGGGGGCGGCGCAGCGCTGCTCGCGCCGCACCTTAACATGGAGGTCGAGCTTGTGGATAATCTGGTACTCGAAGGTTTGATCGCGATCGCGCACGATACGCAGTCCGATCGATCGTTACCGGGTGCGAACTGAACATGAAACCACTGTTGTTCCTGTTGATCGTTGCTAACTTCGTGCTGCTTGGCTGCATCTTCTACGCGGAGAACCGCAGCCGCGCCGAGGCCCCGGCTGCGGCGCTGCAGATCGCCCCCGAAAAGCTCAAGCTGCTGGCCGCGGGAGTTCCGCCGCCGGTCAATCGTGCACAGCAAGACTCGCCTCAGTCCTGTTTTGAATGGGGCAGCTTCGGCGTTGAAGATGCGCAGCGCGCGGCGGCGGCGCTCGCCAAGCTGCCGCTGGCAGAAAAGCAGCTGTCGCAGCGCAGCCTCACCAGCGGCTACTGGGTGCACATGCCTGCGGTCAGGACCAAGGCGGAAGCGGACAAGATTGCAGCCGCGGTAAAAGCGCGCGGTGTCAGTGATCTTTCTGTCGTCAGGGATGGAGAAGGGCGCTACACCCTCTCGCTCGGTGTATTCCGCACCGAGGATGCGGCAGCGGACTATCTGGGCAAGCTGCGCACTAAGGGCGTGCGTTCTGCGGTCATGGGGCCGCGCGAGGCGCGCAACACGGTATTCGTGATCCGCAATCCGGACGCGGCGGTGACGGCTGCATTGGCACAGCTGAAGCCCGCATTTGCCGGGGCCGAGCTGAAGCAGGCAACGTGCGCGGAGACGCCGGCTAACGGCTGAGTCAGATTATGCGATCATGATCACGGTCGCGCGCCGCGGATCTTCGCGAGCATGGCGGTGGTCGAGCGTTCGTGCCTGAACGGGATGGAATGCACGGCGCCGCCCCAACCCCTTACATAGTCGTTGCCGACGATCTGATCTGCGGCCCAGTCGCCCCCTTTCACCAGCACATCGGGCCGGAGTGCCCGAATCAGCGCGAGCGGCGTGTCTTCCTCGAACCAGGTGACCAGGCTCACCGCCCCCAGCGCCGCGAGCAGCGCCATGCGATCGGCAAGCGCATTGATCGGTCGATCCTGCCCTTTGCCGAGGCGGCGCACTGAAGCGTCGCTGTTGACCGCGACGATCAGGCTCGCGCCAAGCGCGCGCGCCTGCGCGAGATAAGTTGCGTGTCCACGGTGCAGCACGTCGAACACGCCGTTCGTGAACACCAGCGGACGCGCCAGCAATGGCAGCCGCGCGGCCAGCGCGGCGGGCTCGCAGAGCTTGGATTCGAATTCAGGCGTCGTGCACATGGTGTGAGTTTAGCGCGTCGGCTGCTGGCGCGAAAGAACTGTGCTGCGGATTTCACCGCTACCTGCTGGCATTCAAGTTTTTTTCTGCGTTTCCGTTAACCGTGCTCAAGGATTGAAGCAATCGGGATTTGTCGCGACCTGTGGTATTCAGATGAAAATGGAATCAAACGCTCAGCATCCCATGGCCGCCGCGAGCCGGCGGCGCTCCATCGGCGTTCGTGCATGCGCATCGTGAATGCAATCCGCGGGGCCGCGGCGTGGATGCCAGCCGTCGCCCGCCCTGGTCGTGTGGCGCGCGTCGCAGCCCGTCTCGCGGTGCCGGCGTCCGTATGGCGGCCGCCCCTCAGCATTGCCATCGCCGGCTACTGTCTAACCTTCATCGCTGTCATCTGGGTGTTTGTCATCGCTCACGTCGAATCCGACCGCCGGACGACGATTACCAACGCGATCACGCAAAACTCCAATCTCGCGGCGGCATTCGAGGAACAGACGTTGCGCACGCTGAAGCATATCGAGGCGGTTGCGCGCTTCGTCGAGCATGAATACGCGCGGCGCGGCGATAAGATCGATCTTGGCAAGTACATCGAAGACGGCGTAGTCGACGGCAAGCTGATCAGCCGTCTGAGCCTGGTCGATCCCCATGGCGACGTGGTGGCGTGCGGCATTTCGGGCGCCCTGAAGGGGGGCGCAGGGCGCGATCGCTGCAGCATTCCCCTCGCGGCGGTGGGCGCTGGCCTTTCCATCGGCAAGCCGGTTTTCAACCGTACGTCGGGGGCCTGGGAGATACCGATGCTGCGTGCGGTGCACGCGAACGACGCCCTCGCGGGCGGCGCGGTGGCGATGGCGGTCAATCCGGCCTATTTCACGAGTTTCTATCAGCTCACCGATGCAGCGGCGCGCGGCGTGGCGATGTTGCTCGGCACCGACGGGGCGCCCCGTGCGGTGCGCACCGGTTACGGTTCCAGCGCGTCACAGGGCATGGCGGACAGCGCCGTGCTACGCCAGCAGGCACAGGGGCCGGTTGGCGACATCGTGATTCACGACGAGCTGCGTGAGCTGCGGCAATTTGCCAGCTATCGCGTGCTTCCGGACTATCCGTTGATGGTGGTGGTCGCTACCGGGCAGGACGAGGTGCTGGCAGCGTACTCGGAGCGCAAGCGCAATGCTTATAGCCTCGCGTTACTGATGAGCGGATGCATTGTCATGCTCGGCATCGCATTGATCGCGGCCGTCGCGCGACGGTCGCGTAGCGCGGACGGCGTTGCTTGGGGCGCCGCCCGCTTTTGGTCGGCAGTGCAAAGCTCTGCCGCAAGCTTGGCTGAGCGGCGCCACGCGGCAGCAAATGACACGGCGCTCGCGGCAGGCGCAGAACTACAGCGCGCGGTATTCGAGGATGCTGCGGCAGCGATCGCGCATAGCGGGCTCGATGGACGCTTCCTGGCGGCTAACCGCAAATTCTGCGAACTCGTGGGTTATGAGGTGGAGGAACTGCGGGGTTTGCCCAGCGGCGCGCTCGTGCATCCCGACGACGGCAACGACGATTACGGCGAACAACGGCTGTTTGCCGGCGAGACTGCGGAACATTGTTCCGAGCGGCGCATCATGCGCAAGGATGGCACGTGGCTGTGGACCAGGTGCAGCGCATCGCTGGTGCGCGATGCGGCAGGCCTTCCGCAATATTTCATGCGCGTGATGGTAGACATTACGGAGCGCAAGCAACTGGAGCGCGAACTGATCCACGCCGCGCATCACGACAGCCTGACGCAGTTGCCCAATCGCGCCTTGTTTTACCGGCGGCTCGATGATGCGCTGGCTCAGGCGCAGCGCAAGAACTGGCGCGTGGTGGTGATGTACATCGATCTGGACCGATTCAAGCTCATCAACGACACGCGCGGGCACACGGTGGGCGATCAGCTGCTGCGGCAGGTGGCGGGGCGGCTCTCCCAGTTCACGGGCGCCGGCAACACGGTGGGCCGGGTGGGCGGCGATGAGTTTGCAGTCGTGCTCCTGGATGTCGCGCCGGGTGCGCATGCGCCCGCGCTCGCGGCCAGGATCATACAGACCCTTGCGGAACCGTTCAATTTCGCAGATCAGGAGATTTACATCACCGCGAGCATGGGGATCGCAGTCTATCCGGGAGACGGCGATCAGGCCGATATGCTCATCAAGAATGCTGACGTCGCGATGTACCGCGCCAAGCAGCAGGGCAAGAACACTTTTCAGTTCTATGCGTCGACCATGAGCGAGCGTGTCTCCGAGAAGCTGCAACTCGAAAGCAGCCTGCGGCACGCGCTGCAGCGCGCGGAGTTCGCACTGCATTTCCAGCCCAAGGCGCACCTCGCGACCGGCGAAATCACCGGATTCGAAGCGTTGCTGCGCTGGCAGCATTGTGGCGCGCCGGTGCCCCCCGCGGAGTTCATCCCATTGCTCGAGGACTCGGGACTCATCGTGCCAGTGGGGGCGTGGGTGCTGCGCACGGCGTGTGCGCAACTCCAGGCTTGGCGGCAGGCCGGGATCAAGCCGGTTCCGATCGCGGTCAATCTCTCGGCGCAGCAGTTCCAGCGCCAGGATTTGCGCGCGACGGTTGAAGGGGCGCTGCATGAATATGCAATCGATCCGCGCCTGCTCGAACTCGAGATCACAGAAACCATCGCCATGGAGCACGCACAGGAGGCCAGCGCCACGCTGCGCAACCTGAAACGGCTCGGCGTGCGGATCTCCATCGACGATTTTGGAACCGGCTATTCGAGCCTGAGTTACCTCAAGCGCTTTCCGGTCGATGCCGTAAAGATCGACCGCTCGTTCATCACCGAGCTGCCGGGCAACGCCGACGACGCGTCGATCGCGCAAGCGGTAATCACGATGGCGCATACGCTGCGGCTGACGGTGATCGCCGAAGGCGTGGAGAATGACGCGCAACTCGATTTTCTCGGGGCGCATGGATGCGATGAAATGCAGGGGCATTGCTTTTCGCAGGCGCTGACCGCGGCTGACGCGACGGCGTTGCTTGCGCGCGGTGCGCGGCTGCAGCGTACCGCGCGTGAATATCGACGTGCAATCCCGCTGGCGGCGGCGAAAATGATAGCCTGCCGCTGAGCCCCGGTCAGGTGGAGGGGCAGAACCACGTGCCGACGACTGGACTCGTCGGCGACTGGCGGCTATTGCATGGGCGCTGCTGCAATCCCGGACGCCACGTTTGGGTTCGTTAAGCCCGAGCTCAGTCCAGATATTCGAATAGTTTTACCACTTTCTGCACGCCGCTCGTGGTGCTTGCGATCGCAACCGCGTCGTCCGCTTCCTTGTGCGTCACCAGCCCCATCAAATACACCGCGTTCGACTCCGTGATGACCTTGACCTGGAGCGGATTGAACTTGCGCGCGTCGATAAAATTCGCCTTCACTTTGCTGGTCAGGAAAGCATCGTTAGCGCGCGTTGAAAGCGAGTTCGAGCCGGCGATGGCTATTTCATTGTAAACGCCGCGCACGTTGTCGACGGCGCGCGCGATCTTCTCGCTTTCGGTCTTGGCCGCCTCGTCGGGCACCTGTCCGACGAGCAGCACCATGCGGTTATAGCTAGTGACGTCGACTTGCGCTTTTGGAAAGCGCTCGCTGATGCGGCTGTTTGTTTTAAGCTCGATGCCCTGGTCTTCGGTCACAGTTCCGACGGTGCGCCGGTCTTGAGAGACCGCAGCCGCGGTCCCCGCGCCGCCGACCACGGCGGCGACACAGCCGGCAAGCGCCGGTACGAGCGCGAATGCTGTAAGCAGAATCAGTTTGCGCATGTTTACTCCACTCCCAATAATAGACAATCGATTGCATCGCACAGGCAATGCAGTGTAAGCAGGTGCACCTCCTGGATGCGCGCCGTGTTTTGCGCGGGCACGCAGATATGGATGTCTCCGGGCCTGAGTAGTTCCGGGACCTTGCCCCCGCTGCCGCCGGTCAGCGCGACTACCGACATGCCGTTCTCATGCGCCGCGGCGAGCGCGCAGAGCACGTTTTTCGAATTGCCGCTGGTCGAGATCGCCAACAGCACATCGTTATTGCGCCCGAGGGCGCGCACTTGTTTGGAAAACACCTGCTCGAAATCGAAATCGTTGGCGATCGAGGTCAGGGTGGAGGTATCGGTGGTGAGCGCGACGGCCGCCAGCCCCGGGCGCTCGCGCTCGAAGCGGTTCAGCAATTCCGCCGCAAAATGCTGCGAGTCGGCGGCTGAACCGCCATTGCCGCACGCCAGTATCTTGCCGTCCTCCCTCAGGCATTGCACCATGCGCTCGGCGGCCGCAGCAATCGGGGCTGCGAGCGCGTCCATGCTCTGCAATTTGAGGTGGGCGCTTTCTGAAAAATTTTCGCTGATGCGATTGATTAAATCCATGGTTTCCGCCGGTCACATTCTTTGATTAGGATACCATCATTCAGAGAATGCATTTTTAATCCATTCTACGGCGCGCTGCGGACCGCTCACCAGCAGCGCGTCGAAACGGCAAGCGGGCGGGTGTCTAAGGCCTGCAAGATAACAGCGCGCGCTGCGCGTGAGTTTGCCGCGCTTGGCTGCGGTGATGCTCGCCGCAGCGCCGCCAAACTTGTCGCTGGTGCGCATCCGTACTTCCACGAACACCAGCGTATTGCCATCGCGTGCGATCAGATCGATTTCTCCAAAGCGGCACCGATAGTTGCGCTCGACAAGCTTCAGGCCCTGGCGTTTCAAAAATTCAGCCGCCAGTTGCTCTGCGTCCAGTCCGCGTGTGTTGCTCAACGTCGATCACCCAAGGTCTGGAGTCCGCCGCTGCGCGCTGCCGAGGCGGCGCGGGATCGTCGCGCGGGCGCGGCGGAAGTGTAGGTGGTGGCGGATGCTCGCGCAGCGCCGTATAGTAGCGCCGGAAACCGGGCGAGGACAAAATGCAGGCAGCGAGCGGCGTAGATCATGATGAGCAGGCGGTGCGAGCACGGCCGTCATTATATGTAGTGGCAACGCCGATGGGAAACCTCGCCGATATCACGCTGCGTGCGCTCGATGTATTGAAGCGCGCTGATGCGATCGCCGCCGAAGACACGCGGGTGACGGCGCGGCTGCTCCAGCACTACGGCTTGGGCGCGCCGCTCATCGCGTTGCACGAACACAACGAGCGGCGCGCTGCCGAAAGGATATTGCAGGTGCTGGCGCAGGGCGGCTGCGTTGCCCTGGTGACCGACGCCGGCACACCGGGCATATCCGATCCCGGCGCGGTCGCGGTCGGCATGGTGCGCGAGGCCGGCTACCCGGTGGTGCCGGTGCCCGGCGCGAATGCGGCGATTTGCGCGCTCTCGGCTTCCGGGCGAGCGGTGCCGCATTTCCTGTTTTACGGCTTTCTGCCTCAGCGCGGCGGCGCGCGCCGGGGCGCGCTGGACGAACTCAAGGCGTTGCCCCATCTGCTGGTGTTCTACGAGGCGCCGCATCGCGTGCTCGCGAGCGTCAGCGACATGGCTGCCGTATTGGGCGGCGCGCGCACCATCACGATCGCACGCGAGCTGACCAAGTTGTTTGAAACCATACACACTTGCGAGCTTTCTGAGGCCTCCACATGGCTGGCCGCCGACGCCAACCGCGTGAAAGGTGAATTCGTGTTGCTCGTCTCCGGCGCGGAAGCGGAAGTGACGCAGCCGCAGGCCGCTCAGCCCGTGCTGGAAATCCTGTTGCGCGAGTTGCCGCTCAAGCAGGCGGTCAAGCTCGCGGCGCAGATCACGGGCGTTGCGAAAAACGATGTCTACGAGCTCGCACTGCAACTGCGCGATACGGCATAAAATCCCATCCTGCTGCATGACAGGGATAGAAGATGGAACGCACCACAATAATTCGGCCCGATGACTGGCACGTGCACCTGCGTGACGGGGCGCACCTGCAGGCGGTGCTGGCGGACACGGCGCGGCGTTTTGGCCGGGCCATCGTCATGCCGAACCTGAATCCGCCGGTGACGACGGCGGCGCGCGCGGCGGAGTATCGCGAACGCATCATCGCTGCGCTGCCGGCAGGCCTGAAATTCGAGCCACTGATGACCCTGTATCTCACCGACAATACGCAGGCTCAGGAAGTCCGGCGCGCACGTGAGAGCGGCATCGTTTATGGGGTCAAATATTATCCGGCGGGCGCTACCACTAATTCAGATTCCGGCGTTACCGATCTCGCTAAATGCGCGGATGCTTTGGCGGCAATGGAAGAATGCGGACTGCCGCTGCTCATGCACGGCGAAGTCAATCTTCCCGAGGTCGATATTTTCGATCGCGAGCGCGTATTCATAGAGCGGGTGCTCGCGCCATTGCTGCAGCGATTTTCGAAGTTGAGGGTCGTTTTCGAGCACATCACGACTGCCGCAGCGGTGGAGTTTGTGCGCGCGGCGCCGGCGCGCGTTGGCGCCACCATCACGGCGCATCATCTGCTGCTCAACCGCAATGCCATGTTTACGGGCGGCATACGCCCGCATCATTACTGCATGCCGATACTAAAGCGCGAAGCCGACCGCCAGGCGCTGCTGGGTGCGGCCACCAGCGGCGATCCCAAGTTTTTCCTCGGCACCGACAGTGCGCCTCACGCGCGGGGAGCGAAAGAAAACGCGTGCGGCTGCGCGGGAATCTATACCGCGCATGCAGGTATCGAACTCTACGCGGAAGCATTCGCCGCATGTGGTGCGCTGGAAAAGCTCGAAGGCTTTGCCAGCATTTTCGGCCCGAATTTCTACGGGCTGCCGCACAATCAGGATCGCATTACCCTTGTGGCGGAGCAGTGGAAAGTGTCCGACGCGCAGCCCTTCGGTGAGGAGAGCCTGGTCCCGTTTCGCGCCGGTGGGGCGGTCAGCTGGTGCATGCTTTAGAACTTCTGCGGGATTCCAATGAGAAAAGCCCCGCATTGCACGGGGCTTTTGGGGTGCTGCACGCGGCAGCATCTGACTCTCTAACGCCGGCGTTGCGGCGCTTATTGTGCGCTCAAAGCGCGCGATTCAATGGTTATCTGGTTTCCTTCATGTTTGCGCTATAACCTCCCATGTGAAATTGAAGGCGTGGCCTGGGTATTTCGCCCGCTTAACCGCAGCCACATAAAATTCGACAGGACTCGATCGAATTGGTGTCATAAGCCAGGCAGCAAATTGTATTTAGGGTGGGTGGCAGGGGGCGGGGTGCTAAAATCCGCAGCGGGAGTCGGCCAGACAGTCGCTGTGGATTGCTTAAATCCATAGAGGAAAGTCCGGGCTCCATCGGGTAGGGTGACGGTTAACGGCCGTCCGCCGCGAGGCGAGCAACAGGGCCACAGAGAATGAACCGCCGATGGCCGTGGCGGCGCCTGTCATCATGAGGGCGCTGGCGCGGCACAGGTAAGGGTGAAAAGGTGCGGTAAGAGCGCACCGCGTTCGCGGTAACGCGAACGGCATGGCAACCTGCACCCGGAGCAACACCAAATATGCAAGCGATGACGTGACCCACTGAGCTTGCGGGTAGGTGGCTAGAGCGCGCGGGCGACCGCGCGCCCAGAGGAATGACTGTCACGGAAGCGCAAGCTTTCGACAGAACCCGGCTTATCGGCCGTCTCCCATCTCTCACTGCGATTCGCGGTGGGTCACAGCAGCGTCCGCTGCGCGTGCATAGGACTCTCGCCCTCGAGTGCACACTTCAACCGTAGTCTGGACAAAAAACAACATCAGGTATTACTTGATAAAGTTTATATAGTAATTTGAATTTAAAAGTGTATTGGTGTTAGTTGTTAGGTCAACGCGAACGCATCGCTATAAGTCTTTGTCCCAAAAACAAAAATTCCTGATTTAGCGCTTGACGATCCCCGTACTTTTTCCTATAGTGGGTGCAAGTGGTAAAAAGTGGGTGAAAATCCCGGTTTGTGGGGTTCTTGGGGGGTGTTCTAGGTGTTGTTCCGTGGCGTCGCACATTTGAGTCTGGATACCAAGGGTCGCCTTGCGGTGCCGGCGCGCTTCCGCGAGGAGCTCCTCGCGCGCTGTGGAGGCCGCCTGGTGATCACGGCAGATTTCGATAAATGCCTGCTGGTCTACCCCTTGCCTGACTGGGAACCGATCCAGGAAAAGCTCATGGGATTTTCCACCCTGAATCCGCGTGTCCGCGGGTTGCAGCGGCAACTGATCGGCTACGCGGAAGACATTGAAATGGACGCGGCGGGACGGGTGCTGGTATCCGCAGCGCTGCGCGAGGTTGCAGGACTCAAGAAGAATGTGGTCCTCGTGGGGCAGGGCCACCGCTTCGAAATGTGGGACAGAGACCAGTGGAACGCGGCCCTGGAGCGAGGCGCAGGATTTGGCGAGGCTGACCTGCCGCCTGAACTGGAGGGCTTCTCTTTGTGAGTGTGAGTACACACTCACCCGTCCTCCTAGATGAAGCAGTGGATGCCCTCAATGTGCAGGCCGAGGGAGTGTACGTCGATTGCACGTTTGGGCGCGGAGGTCATAGCCGCGGGATTTTGGCGCGGCTGGGTAGTCACGGGCGGCTGATCGCTCTGGATCGTGATCCGGAGGCGATTGCCCTGCATGGGGGGATAGAGGATGCGCGTTTGCAGCTTGAACACAGGAGCTTCAGTCTCCTGCAAGAGGTATTGCTCGCAGCGCGCGCCGGGCGTGTCGATGGGATTTTGCTCGATCTGGGGGTTTCCTCCCCGCAGCTCGATTCCGCCGAGCGTGGTTTCAGTTTTCGCTTCGATGCCCCGCTTGATATGCGCATGGACACGACGCGCGGTACCACCGCTGCCGCATGGTTGGCGAGTGCGGAAGCAACAGAGATTACAGAGGTAATACGAACCTATGGCGAAGAACGGTTTGCTAGGCACATTGCAGCAGCGCTTGTTGAGGCTAGAGCGCAGAGTCCTGTCGCTACGACGAAGCAGCTTGCCGCGATCGTCGCCAAAGTCGTCCGCACCCGCGAGCCTGGCCAGGATCCGGCGACGCGTACCTTCCAGGCTCTACGGATTTACATCAATCAGGAGCTCGAGGAGTTGAGGCAGGTGCTGCCCCAATGTCTCGAGGCGCTTGCGCCGCACGGTAGGCTGGTGGTGATCAGTTTTCATTCGCTGGAAGATCGTATCGTCAAGCGCTTCATGCGCGAGCATGCGTTGCCGCCGCAAATGCCGCGGCGCCTGCCGCTGCGGGCAGCCGAGCTTCCGCAGCCGAAGCTAAGGTTGATCGGCAGGATGCAACGCCCAAGTACGGCGGAAACGCGTGCCAATCCGCGCTCGCGCAGCGCGCTCATGCGCGTTGCAGAACGGACCGAGGCCGCGTGAAGTTCGTCGCATTCAGAAACGTCCGGGTGCGCAGCGCGCGCATGCACGCCGCCCGACGAGAGAGGGTCAACGTTCGCTGATGACACGCCTCAACCTCGTCCTGCTCGGCATCCTGGTCCTCTGCGCACTGTCGGTCGTGACTTCGCAGCACCGGGCACGCAAGCTCTATGTCGAGCTGCAGAAGCAGCAGGAACTCGCCCAGCAAATTGCGGTGGAATGGGGGCAGTTGCAGCTCGAGCAGAGCACCTGGGCGACGCACGGGCGGATCGATAAGGTCGCGAGTGGCAATCTCAAGATGGGTGTTCCGCCGCCGTCGCGCGTGCAGTTCATTGCGCCGGAGTCCCGCCGATGAATGGCGTGACGCAGGCTACGCTCATCGGGTTGCCGACCTGGCGTTCGCACGCGGTCATGGGCCTGCTTTTGCTCGCCTTTGCGGTCCTTTTTGCGCGCGCTGTCTACCTGCAGGGCCTGCACCACGAGTTTCTGCAGCAAAAGGGCGAATCGCGTTACGGACGCGTGATCGCGCTTTCGGCAACCCGCGGCAACATCACGGACCGCAACGGCGAGCCACTGGCGATCTCCACGCCGGTCGAGTCGGTGTGGGGCAGCCCCTCTGACGTCGAGATAACTCCCGATCGCACGCAGCGGCTTGCGTACCTGCTGGGGCTGGATCGCGGCGAGATCGCCAAGCGGCTGGGCGATACCGGGCACGACTTCGTCTATCTGAGGCGGCAGTTGCCCCCGGAGCAGGCGGCGAAAGTGGTGGAGCTGGACATACCCGGCATCTTTCTGCAGCGCGAGTATCGGCGCTACTATCCGGCGAGCGAGACCATGGCCCACGTCATCGGGTTTACCGATGTCGACGACAAGGGCCAGGAGGGCCTCGAACTCGCGCTGAACAAGGATCTCCTCGGGGCGGCCGGCAGCCGGCGGGTGATCAAGGACCGGCTCGGCCATATCGTCGAAGACGTCGAGAGCATACGTGCGCCGCGGCCTGGCAAGAACATCACGCTCTCGATCGATGCCAAGCTTCAGTATCTCGCGTATCGCGAGCTCAGGAATGCGGTTGCCAACGAGCAGGCAAAAGCCGGCGGCATTGTGGTGCTTGACGCGAAGACCGGTGAAGTCCTCGCCATGGCGAACGTGCCCACCTATAACCCGAACAACCGCGTCGGCATCGAATCCAACCGTACCCGCAATCGCGTGATTACGGATCTCTTCGAGCCGGGCTCGACGCTGAAACCGTTTACGGTTGCGACCGTGCTTGACGCCGGGCTGTTCAAGCCCGACACCCTGATCAATACCGGGTCGGGTCAGCTCACTATCGGCAGCGCCACGATTCATGACGCCCACCCGGAAGGCATACTTACCGTCTCCCAGGTCATTCAGAAATCCTCCAATGTGGGCGCGGCCAAGATGGCGCTCACGCTGCCGCCGCAGAAGATGTGGACCACGTTCGAGGAAGTCGGCATCGGGTCCCCGCCGCGCTCCGGGTTCCCCGGTGAAAGCTCAGGCCGGCTGCGCCCCTATGGCAGCTGGCGCCCGATCGAACAGGCAACGATGGCCTATGGCCACGGCATCTCGCTCAGCCTGCTGCAGCTCGCCCGCGCCTACATGATCTTTGCCAGCGATGGTGAGATCCGGCCCGTGACATTGATGAAGCGCGAAGACCCGGTCCCGGGAACGCGCGTGATTTCGAGCGCGACTGCGCATGAAGTGCGCGCCATGCTCGAACTCGTGGTCAAGCCCGGCGGCACTGCGCCGCGCGCACAGGTGCCGGGCTACCGCGTTGCCGGAAAAACCGGCACCGCGCACAAGGCGGAGAACGGCGGCTATTCGAGCCACAAGTATATTTCCTCGTTCATCGGGTTCGCGCCGGCTTCGGATCCGCGGCTCATCGTCGCGGTGATGATCGATGAGCCGAGCGCGGGACGCTATTACGGCGGCACGGTTGCAGCGCCAGCATTTGCGAACGTGATGGCGGGCGCCTTGCGCCTTTTGAACGTGTCTCCGGACGCACCGCTCAACAACGTCGTGCTGCCACCGCCGAGTGCGGCAGAAATCCCGGAGGACTCATGAAGCGAGCGTCCTCCATGTGCGGCCCTGCCGGCTTTGATCTGAGCGCGCTCGAGCAGCTGCGAATCAAGAGGCTGACCAGCGACAGCCGCGACGTGAAGCGCGGCGATACCTTCGTCGCCTATCCGGGCGCAACGCACGACGGTCGCTCGCATATCGCTCGAGCGATTGCGGCCGGCGCCCACAGCGTGCTGTGGGAGAAGCGCGGATTCAAGTGGAACAGCGCATGGCAGGTCTCTAATTATGGGATCGGCGATCTGCGCGGGTGCGCTGGAATAATTGCGAGCCACGTCTACGGCAAACCGAGCGCGCGCCTGTGGACGGTGGGCGTGACCGGCACCAATGGCAAGACCAGCTGCAGCCAGTGGATTGCGCGCGTGCTGAATATGAGCGGCACGCCCTGTGCAGTGATCGGAACCCTGGGCTATGGCATGGGCGGCCGCCTGAAACCTCTCGCGAACACCACACCGGAAGCGGTATGGTTGCACGGCCAGCTTGCGGCATTCGAGCGCCACGGCGCGCGTGCGGTGGCGATGGAAGCGTCTTCGATCGGACTCGACCAGGGCCGGCTGGCGGGCGTCGAATTCGACGCCGCGCTGTTTACCAACCTGACGCGCGATCATCTCGATTATCACGGCAGCATGCAGCGCTACCGGCGCGCCAAGGCGCGCTTGTTCGACTGCACATCGCTCAAGCACGCGATCATCAATCTGGACGACGAGTACGGCCGCGTGCTCGCACAGCAGGTCAAACGTCCCGGTCTCGAGGTGATCGGCTACGGTTTTGGGCCGGCGGCAGCGCGCGGCGTAACCCTGGTGCGCGGGACTAATCTCGTGGCCGACATCAGCGGCGTGCGTTTCGACGTCGTGACCTCCAAGGGGACGGCGCGCGTCACGAGTGCGGCGCTCGGTGCGTTCAACGCCTCCAATCTGCTGGCGACGCTCGCGGTCGCGCTGGCGAGCGGTATGGCGTTGCGCGATGCGGCGGCGGCCATGAGCCGCGTCCAGCCCATCGCCGGCCGCATGCAGACGCTGGGCGGCGCGCAGCTGCCGCTGGTTGTGGTCGATTATGCCCACACGCCTGACGCTCTGGAAAAAGTGCTGGACGCGCTGCGCGCGCTGATCGATCGCGGCGAACTCGCGGCTTCGGGTTCAGCATCTGCAGCACAGCAGCATCAGTGCATTCGGCACAGCGCGCTTCCGGCACGTACGCCGAAACTCTACTGTGTGTTCGGCTGCGGCGGCGACCGCGACCGCGGCAAGCGCCCGCTCATGGGCAGACTCGCAGCGCAGTACGCCGACGGCGTGGTGGTCACGAACGACAACCCGCGCAGCGAACCTGCAGCCAACATCATCGCTGATATTGTCGCCGGCGTGCCGGCCGGGCGCGGCCGCCCCGCCATCTGTCCCGACCGTCACAGCGCCATCGACTACGCGATCGGATGCGCGCAGCCAGGCGACGTCGTGCTGATCGCCGGCAAGGGTCACGAGGCGTACCAGGAAATTTCCGGCGTGCGCCAGCGCTTCAGCGATCTGCTGGAGGCGCGCACCGCCTTGCGGCGCTGGCGGGCCGACGCCCGCGCCCACCAGGCGGCAAAGCCGCGCCGCGGATGGCGCGCGCCGGCGGGAGCGGTCGCATGATGCGCCTGTCGCAGGCTTCACGGGTGCTCGGCGCCGAGCATCGCGGCGCTGACGTTGAATTCAGCGCGGTCGGCATCGACAGCCGCGCAGTACGCCGCGGCGAGTTGTTCGTCGCATTGAAGGGCGAGCGCTTTGACGGACATGCTTTCCTCGGGCAGGTGCAACAGGCGGGAGCGGTGGCTGCGCTGGTTGACAGGACATCGGAGCTGTATGAGCCGATCGCAGCGTCAGGACTTCCGCTGCTGATGGTCGAGGATACTTTTGAAGCGCTAAGCAGCCTGGCAGCATACTGGCGGCGCCAGTTCAACATTCCGCTTGTCGCATTGACCGGAAGCAACGGCAAGACCACGGTCAAGGAAATGCTGGCCTCCATCCTGCGCGAGGCCGCAGGAAGCGGTGCGCGCGCGGGTTCCGAAGCGTGTGTGCTCGCGACCCGCGGCAATCTCAATAATCACATTGGTGTGCCGCTGACGCTGCTCGAATTGCGGCCGGCGCACCGTTACGCCGTGGTGGAAATGGGCATGAACCACGCCGGGGAACTGCGCCATATCGCATGCCTGGCCGAGCCGGACGTCGCGCTCATCACGAACGCCGGACGCGCGCACATCGAAAACCTCGGCTCTGAAGAGGCGATCGCGCGCGCCAAGGGCGAAATCTTCGAGGGTCTGAAGCCCGACGGCGTTGCGGTCATCAATGCCGATCAGCGCTATGCCGGCCTGTGGCGCGAGCTGGCAGGCGAGCGTCGCCGCGTCGAATTCGGGCTCGCGACATCCGCTGCGGTCAGCGCGACCTACCAGTTGCGCGAACTCGACAGCGAAATCGTGCTCAAGACTCCGCTCGGTACGGCGCGCGCCGTCGTGCCGGCGCCCGGACTGCATAACGTGCAGAACGCCGTGGCGGCAAGCGCCGCGGCGGCGGCGCTCGACATTGCTCCGTCGATCGTCGCTGCCGGTCTGGCGCGCTTCTGCAACGTGGGCGGACGCCTGCAGCGCAAGCCGGGCCTCAATGGCGCGTCGCTGATCGACGACACCTACAATGCGAATCCCGATTCGGCGCGCGCCGCGATCGATGCGCTGGCGCTGGCGGCTGGACAAAAGATTTTCGTGCTGGGCGACATGGGCGAGCTCGGCAGCGAGTCGCCGGCAATGCACGCAGAAGTCGGAGCCTACGCGCGCGCGGCCGGCGTGCACCGGCTCTACACGCTGGGCACGATGGCAGAGCACGCCGCACTGGCATTTGGCGCCGGCGCGCAGCATTGCACCACGCTGGAAGAACTCGTTTCTCAGCTTGAGTACGTCCTCGCCCCAGGCGTCACGGCGCTCGTCAAAGGCTCGCGCTTCATGAAGATGGAGCGCGTCGTGCAAAGCTGTACATTGAAGACCGCGGGTGCCCAGGCATGAGCGCGCTCGAGCGCATGATAGCGGCGTGCGATCCGCAATCGGCGATCGCAAGCATCGGAGATGCACTGTGCTGTTAGAGCTCGCGCAATGGCTGGCAAGGGATATCCGGGCATTCAATGTCTTCAACTACATCACGCTGCGCGCGGTGCTGGCCTGCCTCACCTCGCTGCTCATCACCTTCGCCGTCGGCCCCACCATGATCCGCAGGCTCGCCTGGTACAAGATCGGGCAGGCGGTGCGCGACGACGGCCCGCAGTCGCATCTGCCCAAGGCAGGCACGCCGACCATGGGAGGCGCGCTGATCCTGGTGGCGATCATCATTACTACGCTGTTGTGGGCAGACCTGGAAAACCGTTTCGTCTGGCTGGTGCTGTTGGTGACGCTGGGGTTCGGCGTGATCGGCTGGATCGACGACTACCGCAAGGTCGTGTATCGCAATCCCAAGGGCCTGTCCGCGCGCGCCAAGTTCTTCTGGTCCGCGCTGATCGGGGCGAGCGCCGCGGTCTATCTCGCGTTTGCGGTGTCGGTGCCGCACAACGTGCAGATACTGCCGCTGTTCACGGCGTGGGTGGAAAGCGGGCTGTCCATGGATCTGCCGCCCAAGGCCGATCTGATCGTGCCGTTCTTCAAGAACGTCGCGTATCCGCTGGGCGTGTTCGGATTCATCACGCTCGCCTTCTTCGTGATCGTAGGCACCAGCAACGCCGTCAATCTGACGGACGGGCTGGACGGCCTGGCGATCATGCCTACGGTCATGATCGCCAGCGCGCTCGGCGTTTTTGCGTACGTCGCCGGCAATGCGGTATTTGCGAAATATCTGGGCTTTCCGTTGATCCCGGGGGCGGGCGAGCTCGCAGTGTTCTGCGGGGCGCTGGCCGGCGCAGGTCTTGCATTTCTGTGGTTCAACGCCTATCCCGCCGAAGTCTTCATGGGCGATGTGGGTGCGCTTGCGCTGGGCGCCGCACTCGGCACGATCGCGGTCGTGGTGCGCCAAGAGATCGTGCTCTTCATCATGGGCGGCGTGTTCGTGGTCGAGACGCTGTCGGTGATGCTGCAGGTCGCGTCCTTCAAGCTCACCGGAAAACGCGTCTTCCGCATGGCGCCACTGCATCACCATTACGAATTGAAAGGCTGGAAGGAGAATCAGATCGTCGTGCGTTTCTGGATCATCAGCATGATGCTGGTGCTGGTCGGACTTTCCACCCTCAAGCTGCGATGAAATGCCGATCCCGCCACACCAGTGTGCGCATACACAGCCATCGAGTCTCGCGTGGTCTGGCGCCTGCGTGGCCCAGGGCGGCCGTGCGAGCGTGCTCATGAGTATCGCAGTCAACGGCCGGCGGGTGCTCGTGCTCGGCCTGGGTCTCACCGGGCGCTCGATGGCGGGCTGGCTCGTGCGGCAGGGCGCGCAGGTGTCAGTCGCCGATACCCGCTCCGCTCCGCCACAACTCGCCGAGTTTCAGCGCGAGTTTCCAGACGTGAATGTCGCATGCGGCAAACTCGATGCGGCGTGTCTGCACGCTGCGGAGCTAATCGCGATCAGTCCCGGCATCGATCAGCGCAACGCCGCGATCGCGGACGCTGTGGAGCGCGGCATCCCCGTAGTGGGCGACATCGAACTCTTCGCGCAGGCGCTGAAGCGCGGCTCGCAGACTAGAACCGATACCGCACAGGTGATCGCGATCACCGGCACCAATGGCAAGAGTACCGTGACTTCGATGGTAGGCGAGGTGTGCCAGGCCGCAGGACTGGCGACGGTAGTTGCCGGCAACATCGGCACGCCGGTGCTGGACACGCTGAGCGCGAACTCAGAGCGCGGAATTAAGCCGGATGCGTACGTGCTCGAGCTGTCGAGCTTCCAGCTCGACAGCACAGCGACTCTCAATGCCGATGCCGCCACCGTGCTCAATGTTACCGAGGATCATCTGGACCGTTACGATGGCATTGAGGATTATGCGGCATCCAAGGCACGAGTCTACCAGGGCGAGGGCGTGCAGGTAGTGAACCGCGACGACGCACGCAGCACTGCGATGGCGCGGCCAGGCCGGCGCATCTACAGCTTTGGGCTCGATGCGCCGCGCAGCGAAACCGAATGGGGCATCATCGAGCACTCCGGGCAGGCATGGCTTGCGTGCGGCAGCCACCGCCTTATGCCAGTGAGCGGGCTCGCCGTGGCCGGCATGCACAATGCCGCCAATGCGCTCGCCGCTGCTGCCCTTTGCCAAGCGGCAGGCATTGAAGAATCGATTGTCTCGAGCGCACTGCGCGCCTTTCGCGGATTGCCGCATCGCGTCGAGCGCATCGCTGTCGCGCGCGGCCTGACCTTTTACGACGATTCGAAGGGTACCAATGTCGGTGCCACCGCAGCAGCGCTTGCGGGATTCGACGCGCCGGTCGTGCTGATCGCCGGCGGCGACGGCAAGCAGCAGGACTTCGGCCCGCTGCGCGAACCGGTTAAGCGCCATGCGCGCGCCGTCATCCTGATCGGACGCGATCGCGAGCAGATTGCTACGGCACTCGCCGGCTGCGGAGTGCCGATCGAACGCGCCCACGACATGCAGGAAGCAGTTGTACTTGCGGCCGCAGCGAGCCGCAGCGGGGATGGGATATTGCTTTCGCCGGCCTGCGCAAGCTTCGATATGTACCGGGATTACCTGGAGCGCAGCGCGGTGTTTGTCGCTGCGGTGCAAAGCTGGGTGGCGCAATGAGCCGGTCCAGCCTCTTTTACATGGACGTCAAAAGCCGCGCGCCGCGCGCGCAGTACGACCATGCGCTTGCGTGGAGCGCGCTGTTGCTGCTGGCGCTCGGTTTGGTGATGGTTTATTCAGCGTCGATCGCGATCGCGGAGGCAGGCCGCGCAACGGGTCATCAGCCGCTCTATTACCTGTTCCGTCATTCGATCTTCCTGGCGCTCGGCCTCACCGCTGCGGCCGTCATATATCAGGTGCCGCTGCGCGTGTGGCAGGAGGGTGCGCCCTATCTGTTCCTGCTGGGCGCTCTACTGCTGTTGCTGGTGCTGATTCCAGGCGTCGGGCGCGAGGTGAACGGCAGCCAGCGCTGGCTGTCGCTTTACATCATCAATCTGCAGCCCTCTGAGCTCATGAAGTTCTTTGTCGTGCTCTACGCCGCGGACTACACGGTGCGCAAAGCGGCGTACCTGGACAGCCTCAACCGCAAGTTCCTGCCCTTGTTCCTGGTGATGGTGATGGTCGGAGGCCTGTTGCTGCGCGAGCCCGATTTCGGCGCGTTCGCCGTGATCACCGTGATCGCGATGGGCATCCTGTTCCTGGGGGGCATGACCTGGCGCCTGTATGCCGGCCTGATCGTGTTGCTCATCGCGAGCTTCCTGACGTTGATCTGGGCGTCCCCATATCGCATGCAGCGCGTGGTGGGCTTCATGGATCCGTGGGCGGATCCGTTCGGCAAGGGTTATCAACTGTCGCACGCGCTGATCGCGTTTGGCCGCGGCGCCTGGTTCGGAGTGGGATTGGGCGGCAGCGTGGAGAAGCTGTTCTATCTGCCGGAGGCGCACACCGACTTCCTGCTGGCGGTGATCGCCGAGGAACTCGGCTTCGTCGGCGTCACGCTGGTGCTGGCGTTGTTTTGCGTGATCATTGTGCGCGCGTTCTCGATCGGCCGCGGAGCTGCTGCGCTCGACCGCCACTTTCCCGCGCTGGTCGCCTATGGAATCGGCATCTGGATCGGAGTGCAGACCATCATCAACATCGGCGTCAACATGGGCTTGCTGCCGACCAAGGGACTCACGCTGCCACTGCTGTCGTTCGGGGGCAGCGGCATCGTCGCCAATTGCTGCGGGCTGGCTGTGCTGATGCGCATCGATAGTGAGAACCGGCAAACCGGCGGGGGGCGCGCTCCATGATGTACATCCGTCGCTGTTTGTTCGCAAGGCAAGGAATGCTTAGTTGAACCGCACGATCATGATCATGGCCGGAGGCACCGGCGGACATATTTTCCCGGCGCTCGCCGTCGCAGAAGAGCTGCGGTCGCGCGGCTGGAACATCGTCTGGCTGGGCGCGAAGGCGGGCATGGAAGCGACGCTGGTGCCGCCGCGTGGCTACCAAATGGTGTGGATCAGCATGTCGGGCGTGCGCCGCAATGGCGTGCTGCGCATGCTCGCGTTGCCGCTGCGGCTTGTCATCGCATGCTGGCAGAGCGCGCGCGCGATCTTTGCGCAACGCCCCGATGTCGTGCTCGGCATGGGCGGCTATGTGTCGTTTCCCGGCGGCGTAATGGCGGCGTTGTTCCAGCGGCCGCTCGCGATTCACGAGCAGAATGCCGTCGCTGGGCTCGCCAACCGCGTGCTGGCGCGCTTTGCCAATCGCGTGCTCACCGGCTTTCCGGATACCTTCGGCAAGCGCAGCAAGGCGCTCTGCACCGGCAATCCGGTGCGCGCAGAGATCGCGGCGATACCCGTGCCAGAGGCGCGCTACGACGCGCGCTCGGGTCCGTTGCGGCTCACTGTGATCGGCGGCAGCCTGGGCGCGCAGGCGCTCAACGAGACCGTGCCGCAGGCCATTGCGCTGTTGACGGGCGCGGAACGCCCGCAGGTGAGCCACCAGACCGGCCGCCAGCAGTGCGCCGAGGTGCAGGCCACGTATGCGCGCCTGAACGTCAGCGCCAATGTCTACGCCTTCATCGACGACATGGTGGCGTGCTATGCGCAATCGGACCTTGTCATCTGCCGCGCCGGCGCCTCCACCATTGCCGAACTGGCTGCCGCCGGAGTCGCCAGTATCCTGGTGCCTTATCCGCATGCGGTCGACGATCACCAGATGCGCAACGCTCGTTTTCTCAGCGAGCGCGGCGCCGCGCTGCTGCTGCCGCAGCACGAACTGAGCGCCGAGCGGCTCGCCCAGCTCTTGCGCGGCTACACGCGTGAGACCTTGTGTGCGATGGCGCAGCGCGCGCGCGCGGCCGCCAAGCCGGAGGCGACGCACAGCGTCGCTGAGGCGTGCATGGAGCTTGCGGCATGATGAGTGCGAGCATTGGACAGGAGCGCACTGCGCGCATGGCGTCCGCCCCAGTGACCTCGCTCAGGCACAAGGTGCGCAAAGTGCACTTCGTGGGCATCGGCGGCTCCGGCATGAGCGGGATCGCCGAAGTGCTGCTCAATCTGGGCTTCGAGGTGAGCGGCTCTGACCTGCACGCAGGTCCGGCTACGCAGCGCCTGGAACGCCTGGGCGCCACGGTGAGCCTGGGCCATGCCGCGGCGCATGTGCGTGACGTCGATGCGGTCGTGGTGTCGAGCGCGGTGAAGGAGGACAACGCGGAAGTCATCGCGGCGCGCGCTGGCAAGATCCCGGTGGTGCCGCGCGCAATGATGCTCGCCGAGTTGATGCGTCTGAAGCAGGGCATCGCGGTGGCCGGCACGCATGGCAAGACCACGACGACCAGCCTCGTCGCCAGTGTGCTCGCCGAGGCTGACCTCGATCCGACCTTTGTCATTGGCGGCCGGCTGGAAGCGGCCGGCTCGCACGCGAAGCTCGGCAGCGGCGAATTCATCGTCGTCGAGGCCGATGAATCGGACGCCTCCTTTCTCTACCTTGCGCCAGTGCTCGCAGTGGTCACCAATATCGATCAGGATCACATGGAGACCTACGGCTACTCCATTGAGCGGCTGCGTCAGGCATTCGTGGACTTCATCCAGCACTTGCCGTTTTACGGCACCGCGGTGCTGTGCATCGACGATGCGAACGTGCGCGCCATCATGCCGCGCCTGTCCAAGCCTGTCACCAGCTACGGACTCGCCGAAGGCGCGCAGGTGCGCGCGGTTGACATCGAAGCGGACCATGGGCGCATGCGCTTTCGTGTCCTGCGCAGCATGGAGCACGCGCGCGTACTCCCGGACCTGCAAGTCACGTTGAACCTCGCGGGCGTGCACAACGTGCGCAATGCGCTCGCCGCCATCGCGGTCGGCATGGAAGTCGGCGCGCCGGATACGGCGATCGTGAAAGCGCTCACCGAATTCAAGGGCGTGGGACGGCGCTTCCAGCGCTGGGGTGAAGTGGCGCTGCCCAGTGGCGGCACCTGCACACTGATCGATGATTACGGTCACCATCCGGTCGAGATGGATGCAACGCTGGCTGCGCTGCGCGGCGCTTTCCCCGGGCGCCGGGTGGTGCTCGCATTCCAACCGCACCGCTATACGCGCACGCGCGATTGCTTCGACGATTTCGTGCAGGTGCTGTCCACGGTCGACGTGCTGCTGCTGACCGATGTCTATCCCGCGGGCGAGCAGCGCATCACCGCCGCCGATGGGCGCGCACTGGCGCGCGCCGTGGGCCTGAACGGCAAGGTAGAGCCGGTATACGTCGGGCAGGTGGGCGAGCTGGCACAGGCGGTGCTGAAGCACGCGCAGGATGGAGACGTCGTGATCACGATGGGCGCGGGTTCGATTGCCGCGCTTCCCGCACAACTCGCGCGCAGCGCGACGGGGGAGCGTAATGGCTAAGCGCGCATCTGCCATGAGTAACGCAGGCGCGACGCAGGCGCTGCCCGAGGGGCTGCGCGGCGTGCTCAAGCGCGGCGAGCCGATGGCACCGCACACCAGCTGGCGCGCCGGAGGGGCCGCTGATTGTGCCTATGCCGCCGCCGACCGCGAAGATCTGCGCGCGTTTCTCGCTGCGCTGCCCGCAGCTGAACCGGTCTACATGGTAGGCCTTGGCAGCAATCTGTTGGTGCGCGACGGCGGCCTGCGCGGTACCGTGGTGTTCACGAACGGCGCGCTCAACAAGATGGAAATCGACGGTGATGCGATTTCGGCGGAGGCCGGCGTGCCCAGCCCCAAACTCGCGCGCTTTGCCGCCAATCATGAGTGTGCGGGCGCAGAATTCATGGCCGGCATCCCGGGCACGGTGGGGGGGGCGCTGGCGATGAATGCGGGCTGCTACGGCGCCGAGACCTGGGACATCGTTGAATCGGTAACGACCTTAAGCCGCGCCGGCGAGTTGCGGCAGCGCCGGCGCTCGGACTTTGAAACCGGCTACCGCAAAGTCGCTCTGAAAGGCGCCGCGATTCAGCGGCACGGGACACAGGAAGCGTGCTTCGTGCAGCCGGCGGCCAGCGAGTGCTTCGTCGCCGCGCGCTTTAAGCTCGCGCCCGGCGAGCGCCTGCGCTCGCGGGCACTCATCAAGCAGCTGTTGGAGAAACGCGGGGCGGCGCAACCGCTGGGGTCCGCCAACGCGGGCTCGGTGTTCCGCAATCCGCCCAATGATCACGCCGCGCGCCTCATCGAAGCCTGCGGCCTCAAGGGGCGCGCGCTTGGCGGCGCCGTCATCAGCGACAAGCACGCGAACTTCATCGTCAATCTGGGCGCTGCGCGCGCAGCGGATATCGAAGGCCTGATCACGCTTGCACAGGACGAGGTGAAGCGCAGATTCGGGATCATGCTGGAGCGCGAGGTGCGCATCGTGGGAGAGGCCGCATGAAGGTGGCCGTGCTCATGGGGGGCAGCAGCGCCGAGCGCGAGATCTCGCTCATGTCGGGCGCCAACGTGCTCGCCGCGCTGCGCCGCCTGGGAGTCGATGCGCAGGCCTTTGACCCTGCCGAGCGCTCGCTGTGGACGCTGCCGGCCGAGAATTTCGATCGCGCGTTCATCGCCCTGCACGGCCGCTGCGGCGAGGACGGAACGGTGCAGGGCGCGCTTGAACTGATGCGCATACCCTACACCGGCAGCGGCGTAATGGCCTCCGCGCTCTGCATGGACAAGCAGCGCACCAAAATGATCTGGCGGGCGACGCGGGTGCCCACGCCGCGCGCGTGCATGCTCACTGCCAAGAGCAAGCCAATAAAGATCGCTGCGGCGCTCGGTCTTCCATTGATCGTGAAGCCCGCGCGCGAGGGCTCGTCGCTGGGGCTCACCAAAGTGAGCGCAGCGGAGGATATAGGCTCTGCCTACGAGGCTGCCGCGAAATACGATCCGCTGGTGCTCGCCGAAGAGTTCGTGAGCGGGCGCGAGCTCACGGCGGCATTTCTGGGCAGCCGCGCGCTGCCGTTGGTCGAGATCGAGGCGCCGCAGGGCAATTACGATTATCAGCACAAGTATTTCAGCGACGACACGCGCTACCGCTGCCCGAGCGGCCTGCCCGAGGCGCAGGAGCGCAAGCTGCGGGCGCTGGTCATGCGTGCAGCCGCGGCCCTCGGCTGCAGCGGTTGGGGCCGTGCGGACTTGATATTGCGTGCCGACGGCAAGCCGTTTTTGCTGGAGATGAACACCACGCCGGGCATGACCGAGCATTCGCTGGTGCCGATGGCGGCGCGTGCCGCCGGCATCGAATTCGACGAGCTGGTGCGCCGCATTCTGGAGCTCGCGCATGTGGGATAAGCCCGCCCTCCTCAACGCGATCGCGAGCGTCTGCATCGCCTGCGCTGCGTTGCTTGCGCTGACGATGGCCGCGCATTACACCGCGCGCCTGCCGGCCTTTGAATTGCTCGGGGTGCGCGTCGAGGGCAGCATCGCGCACGTCACGCGCGAGCAAATCGAGGCGATCGTGAAGCACGAGTTGAGCGGGACCTTCTTCACCGTGAGCCTGACGCGCGTGCGCGCCGCTTTCGAGAAGCTGCCCTGGGTGCGCAGCGCGAGCGCGCGCCGCCAGTGGCCGAATCGGCTAGTGGTCACGCTAGAAGAACATGTGCCGCTGGCGCGCTGGGGCACGACAGGCCTGGTCGACGCTCAGGGCGCGGTATTCACGGCCGCCTACGACGGCACGCTGCCGCTGTTCGAGGGCCCCGAAGGCAGCGCCAAGGAACTGGTGATTCAGTACGGTTACTTTCAGCGCGCGCTGGCCGCGATCGGCCAGTCGCCCACTGAAGTGCGGGTGTCGGAACGGCGTGCGTGGCGCGTGCGGCTGGCGAGCGGCACGGAGCTCCAGCTCGGTCGCGCCAACATCGAGCAGCGGCTGGACCGTTTCATCGCATTGTATGAGCGCACGCTAAAGCCTCTGCACCGCAGGATTGAATACGTGGACTTGCGCTATCCGAACGGATTTGCGGTGCGCATTCCGGAATTGAATTCCGTAGCGCGCGGACTGACGAAGAGGGGTTAATGAGCAAGGCTAAGGAAAATAAGAACGTGATCGTCGGCCTCGACATCGGCACCTCCAAGATCGCTGCGATCGTCGCCGAGCTCAAGCCCGCGGGGGGATTCGACGTGATCGCAGTCGGCTCCCATCCGTCCAAGGGCCTGAAAAAGGGCGTGGTCGTCAATATCGAGGCAACGGTGAGCGCGATCCAGCGCGCGCTCGAGGAAGCCGAACTGATGGCCGACTGCAAGATCCGCGAGGTCTATACCGGGATCGCGGGCAGCCACATCAAGAGCCTCAATTCGCGCGGCATGGTTGCGATCAAGGACCGCGAAGTCACGCAGCAGGACGTCGCGCGCGTGATCGAAACGGCGAAAGCAATTCCGATTCCCACCGACCAGCAGGTGCTGCACATCCTGAACCAGGAGTTCGTGGTCGACGGGCAGGGCGACGTGCGCGAGCCGTTGGGCATGAGCGGCGTGCGTCTCGAAGTGAACGTCCATATCGTGACCGGCGCTGTGTCGGCGGCGCAAAACATCATCAAGTGCGTGCGCCGCTGCGGGCTCGAAGTGCGCGACCTGATCCTGCAGCCGCTCGCATCCGCTCACGCGGTGCTATCCGAAGACGAGAAGGAACTCGGGGTGTGCCTGGTCGACATCGGGGGCGGTACCACCGATCTGGCGATCTTCACCCAGGGCGCGATCCGCCACACCGGGGTGATCCCGATCGCCGGCGACCAGATCACCAACGACATTGCGATGGCCTTGCGCACCCCGACCAAGGATGCGGAGGACATCAAGCAGCGCTACGGCTGCGCGCTGCGCCAGCTCGCCGACCCGCAGCAGATGGTGGAAGTGCCCGGCATTGGAGAGCGCGGGCCGCGCCAGCTGTCGCGCCAGACGCTGGCCGAAGTGATCGAGCCGCGCATCGAGGAGCTGTATACGCTGGTGCAGTCGGAGCTGCGCCGCTCTGGCTATGAGGACCTCCTGTCCTCGGGCATCGTCATCACCGGCGGCTCGAGTTCGATGCAGGGTATGGTCGAGCTGGGCGAAGAGATTTTCCACATGCCGGTGCGTATCGGCCAGCCGCAATACCGCGGCGGGCTCTCGGAAGTCGTGCGCAATCCGCGCTACGCCACCGCCGTGGGCCTGCTGATACTCGGCATGCACGACCAGCACCAGCATCAGTACACGCACGCGAACATCGGTTCATTTCAGGGTTTACTCGAACGCATGAAGAGCTGGTTCAAAGGGAACTTTTGATCGCGTCGCGGCGATCGCGCAGGGCGCAGGATACGAGTTTGCAATCACAGACGTCTTATATTTTTGTTTGGTCAGAGGAGGCTTAAATGTTCGAAATGGTCGAAGTTCCGTCGCAGGAAGCGGTAATCAAGGTAATCGGAGTGGGCGGCTGCGGTGGCAACGCCGTGAATCACATGATCGCCAACGGCGTAAAAGGCGTTGAGTTCATCTGCGCCAATACGGACATACAGGCCCTGAAACGCACTGACGCGCGCGTTCAGCTGCAGCTCGGCACCGGCATCACCAAGGGTCTGGGCGCCGGCGCAAATCCCGAGATCGGGCGCCAGGCAGCGATGGAGGACCGCGAACGCATCGCCGAACTCTTGGCGGGCACCGACATGCTGTTCGTGGCCGCCGGCATGGGGGGCGGCACCGGGACTGGCGCCGCGCCAGTGGTGGCGGAAATTGCGCGCGAGCTCGGCATCCTGACGGTGGCGGTCGTGACGCGTCCCTTTGCATTCGAAGGCAAGCGCCAGAAGGTCGCTCAGGACGGACTCGATGCATTGTCGCAGCACGTCAACTCGCTGATCGTGGTCCCCAACGACAAGCTGATGCAGGTGTTGGGCAACAGCGTGACGCTCGACGAGGCGTTTCGCGCCGCCAACGAAGTGCTGCACGGAGCGGTCGCGGGTATCGCCGAGATCATCAGCTGCCCCGGCATGATCAACGTCGATTTCGCCGATGTGCGCACCGTGATGTCGGAAATGGGCGTCGCCATGATGGGGTCGGCCAAGGCGGTGGGCACCGATCGCGCACGCATGGCGGCCGAGCAGGCAGTCGCCTGTCCGCTGCTCGAAGATATCGATATGGCGGATGCGCGCGGCGTGCTGATCAACATCTCCGCCAGCAAGGCGAGCCTGCAATTGCAGGAAGTGTACGACGTCATGGAGGTGATCAAGGCATATGCCGCCGAAACCGCATCGCCCATCATCGGCACGGTCTACGACGACGCGCTGGCTGACGAGTTGCGCGTGACCGTGGTCGCCACCGGGCTCGGCAAGGGAGCACAGCAAGCGCAGCCCAAGCCGATGATGGTGGTGGCGCAGGCGACCGGCACCAATGGCCCTGTGGGAGCCACTCAGATCAACTACGAGGAGATGGAAGCTCCGGCGGTGATCAGGCGCAACCGCAGTCAGACGGTGCAGGCGCTGCGGGAATCGGGCGTTGAAATGCTGGATATTCCGGCGTTTTTGCGCAAACAGGCGGACTGATTCGGGGAGCGCGGGCTGGCGCCCGCAATCCAGGCCCTGCCGCGGGCCGGGAGCGCCGTGGTAAAATGCGCGTCCACGGCACAGGGCATTGAACGACGTGATCAGACAGCGCACGTTAAAGAGCATCGTCCGCGCGACGGGCGTAGGTCTGCACACCGGCCAGAAAGTGGCGTTGACGCTGCGCCCGGCGGCGCCCAATACCGGCATCGTGTTTTGCCGCGTCGATCTTCCGCAACCGGTTTCGATCAAGGTCGGCCCCTATAGCATCAGTGATACACGCCTGTCTTCGTGCCTGGAGCAGGACGGCGTGCGCATTGCGACCATCGAGCATCTGATGTCTGCGCTGGCCGGTCTGGGCATCGACAATCTGTACGTCGACGTCTCTGCGGCGGAAATCCCGATCATGGACGGCAGCGCCGGGACCTTTGTATTTCTCCTGCAATCTGCCGGCGTTGAGGAACAGGCGGCGGCGAAGAAATTCATACGCATCTTGAAGCGCGTGGAGGTCGCACACGGCGACAAGCGCGCGCGCTTCGAGCCGCACAACGGATTCAAAATTGAGTTCAGCATCGATTTCAATCATCCGGTGTTCGCGAACTCTGCAAAGAAAGTGACGGTGGATTTCGCCGAGACTTCGTACGTCAAGGAAGTGAGCCGTGCGCGCACCTTCGGTTTCATGCAGGAGGTTGAATGGATGCGCTCGCAGGGCCTGGCGCTCGGCGGCTCGCTCGACAACGCCATCGTGCTCGACGAGTACCGCGTGCTCAACAGCGACGGGCTCCGGTATCACGACGAATTCGTAAAGCATAAAGTGCTCGACGCTATCGGCGACCTGTATCAGCTCGGGCATCCGGTGATCGGTGCATTCATCGCGCATAAATCGGGACACGAGCTCAACAATGCGCTGCTGCGCAACCTGCTCGAGCACCAGGAGGCATGGGAATACGTGAGCTTCGAGCGCGCCGAAGACGCCCCGGCCTTTGTCGCGTCCACCCAGCCGGCAGCCGCCTGAATTGGGTGCGCTGCAGCGCCGTCGTCTGATCGTCGAATTTACCGCTTAGAAAGCCCAGTCCATGTTCGTACTGCGCTTGGTCGGATTACTGCTGCTGATTGCGTTCGGCGCGTCGTTCGTCGTCTATCTGTTCACCCGCGACCGGCGCTACCTGAAGTTTGCCGGGCAGTTGGTCAAATACGCGATCGTGATGGCTATTATCGCGCTCGTGTTCATGCTGTTCGAGCGTCTGGTGATGGTCATATGATTTTCTAAGAGTAGTACGTGGCACGCCGCGTACTATCGGCACGTCATTTCCGGCGACGTGCAAGTGAATCTTTCAGGCGCCCGCCCGCGACCTCTACCGATGCCGCATTGAACTGCCGGCATCGTGCGCGCGCTATTTGCTTTTTTCGCGCTGATGCGCGGCCAAACTGCTCAGCGCTTGCTTCAGCGGTGCATCTTCGAGTCCGGCTGCGAAGTTTTCTAATTTTTCAATGCTTTCAATACTTAATTTTCTTAAGTTCGAGTTGGACGTTACGCGATGAGCGCTTTCGCTTACTTGCACTTCATAATGGATTGAAGTAACCTCAAACCCGCTTTTCTGGTAAGCAGCTAATAACCTCGGGGTGAGCTGCTTTAGCTTCGCGGCAATCGCCCCATTTTCAGCAGCAAGAAACAGGGTGCCTTCACGCAGCAGTTTGACGTGGCATGCGTGCGCTAAAGATGCAGGTGCAACCTGCGTGTACACCTGTTGCAGTTGCAGAATGCCGCGTGCCGCGCGCGCGAGCGCGCGCAAACTGTCGGACGAATCCAGGAAATAACCGATGTTGTGTGCAGCCATGGATGAGATTGTGAACCAGCCATGAACATAATTCTAGTTTCCGGAAAATTGAGCAAGGCGCGCACCCTCACGCTCACGGTTCCGCATTTCCTGTTTGCCGCAGTGTTAACGTTTGGAATCGTTGTGGTCAGCGCTGTGGCGCTGCAGTACCTGACGTTGCGCTATGCGTCCGCGTTCAACATTCCGCTGCTGAATAGCCTGATTACGAGCGTTCAGCGCGACCAGAATGAAAAGACGCAAAGTTACATGCACGACAATCTGAACGCGCTGGCGATCAAGCTCGGGCAGATGCAGGCGCAGTTGTTGCGCCTCAATACCCTGGGCGAGCGGCTCGCCAAGGGCGCCGGTTTCAAGCCTCAGGATTTCATGTTCGATCAGCCGCCGGGGCAGGGGGGCGCGCAATCAACGCTGCCGACCTACGACCTGTCGCTCGGCGAGCTGGGCCATCAGGTGGACCTGCTGACCAAGCAGGTGAACGCACGCACCGAGCAGCTCGGTATCCTCGACACACTGATGATCGCCGATAACGCCAAGAAAAAGCTGCGGCCCTCGCTGTTGCCCGTCAATGGCGGCTGGTATTCATCGAATTTTGGCTGGCGCATCGATCCATTCAGCGGCAGCCGCGCTTTTCACGAAGGCATGGATTTCATGGCGCAGGTCGGCACTGCCGCGCACACGGCTGCCGGCGGCGTGGTGATCTTTTCAGATTGGCACCCTCAGTATGGTAATATGATAGAGGTTGATCACGGCAATGGACTCGTCACGCGTTACGCGCACCTGTTGAGCCGGCAGGTAAAGGTGGGCGACGTGGTGATGAGCGGCGAAAAAATCGGCCAAGTAGGAAATACCGGGCGTTCGACCGGAGCGCACCTGCACTTCGAGGTGCGCCAGAATGGCGCCCCTCTGAACCCAGAGCATTTTCTCCATTTGCCTGGCTGAAGTGCCTGCATCGGGCAGCAAGGGGGGGGTGGGGGTTTCCCCACCCTTTTTTATTTGAGGAATCACGCTTAAGCGCTTCATGATTACCGGTCTGCTCAAAAAAATCTTCGGCAGCCGCAATGAGCGGCTCATACGGCAGTACATGCATCTGGTGCGCGCGGTAAATGCATTGGAGGGGGAAATCTCCAAGCTGACCGACGAGGCGCTTACCCAGAAGACCACTGAATTCAAGGCGCGCGTTGCCGCCGGCGAGACGCTCGACCAGCTTCTGCCGGAAGCCTTCGCAGTGGTGCGCGAAGCGTCCAAGCGCGTGCTCGGCATGCGTCACTTCGACATGCAGATCGTGGGCGGCATCACGCTGCACCAGGGCAAGATTGCCGAAATGCGCACCGGCGAAGGCAAGACACTGGTAGCCACGCTTCCCGGCTACCTCAATGCGCTGTCCGGCAAGGGCGTGCACGTGGTCACGGTCAACGATTACCTTGCCCAGCGCGATTCGGAGTGGATGGGACGCATCTACGGCTTCCTGGGCCTCAGGGTGGGCGTCATCCTGTCGCAGATGGATCACGCCGACAAGCAGAGTGCGTACGCCGCGGACATCACTTACGGCACCAACAACGAGTTTGGGTTCGATTACCTGCGCGACAACATGGCGGCCAGCCCGGCCGAGCAGTACCAGCGCGCACTCAATTACGCGATCGTCGGTGAGGTCGACTCGATCCTGATCGACGAGGCGCGCACGCCGCTCATCATCTCGGGGCAGGCAGAGGATACGACCGAGCTTTACCTGCGCATGAATGCAATTGCGCCGCGCCTCACGCGCCAAAAGGATGAAGAGAGTCCCGGTGATTACAGCGTCGACGAAAAGCTGCATCAGGTGCTGCTCTCGGAGGCGGGGCACGAGCATGCCGAAGCGCTGCTGGCGGAAGCCGGCCTGCTGCCGCCTGGCGGCAGCCTTTACGACGCCAGCAATATTATGCTGATGCACCACCTGTATGCGGCGTTGCGCGCCAACTCTCTGTACCATCGCGATCAGCAGTACGTCGTGCAGAACGGCGAGATCATCATCGTCGACGAGTTTACCGGGCGCCTGATGCCCGGCCGGCGCTGGTCGGAGGGGCTGCATCAGGCAGTGGAGGCCAAGGAAGGGGTGGCGAGCCAGCGCGAGAACCAAACGCTCGCCTCGATCACTTTCCAGAATTATTTCCGCATGTACGGGAAGCTGGCCGGGATGACCGGCACTGCCGATACCGAAGCCTACGAGTTCCAGCATATCTACAGCCTTGAGACGGTGGTCATTCCGACGCACCAGCCGATGGTGCGCGATGACCGCATGGACCAGGTCTACCAGACCATGCGCGACAAGTACATCGCGGTGATCAAGGACATCAAGGGCTGTTACGAGCGCGGCCAGCCGGTGCTGGTCGGCACCACATCGATCGAAAATTCCGAGCTCATCTCGCAAATGCTCGACAAGGAGAAGCTGCCGCACAACGTGCTGAACGCCAAGCAGCATGCCCGCGAGGCCGAAATCGTGGCGCAGGCGGGGCGGACTAAAGCCATCACCATCGCGACCAACATGGCGGGCCGCGGCACCGATATTGTGCTTGGCGGCAACCCCGAGCCGGAAATCAAGCGGGTGCTCGCCGACGAGACGCTGGACGCCGCTGCGCGCGAAGCGCGCGCCGCGCAACTCCGGCATGACTGGCAGAAGCTCCACAATCAGGTCGTGGCTGCGGGCGGGCTGCACATCATTGCGACCGAGCGCCACGAATCGCGGCGCGTGGACAACCAGTTGCGCGGGCGCGCCGGCCGCCAGGGCGATCCCGGGTCGAGCCGGTTTTACCTCTCGCTCGAAGACCCGCTGCTGCGCATATTCGCCTCCGATCGCGTTGCTGCCATCATGCAGCGCCTCAAGATGCCGGAGGGCGAGCCGATCGAGCACCCGTGGGTCACGCGCGCGATCGAAAACGCGCAGCGCAAGGTCGAAGCCCGCAACTTCGACATGCGCAAGCACCTGCTGGAGTACGACGACGTCGCCAACGATCAGCGGCGCGCAATATACGAATCACGCGGCCAATTGCTCGGCTCGGTCGATATCGCCGAGCGCATCACGACCATCCGCGCCGAGGTCCTCAACGGCCTCATCAGCCAGCACGTCGCGCCGGAGAGCTTGGAAGAACAATGGGACATCGTGGGGCTGGAAAAGACGCTGGCCGCCGAGCTGCAGCTCGAGCTGCCCATCCAGCAGTGGCTCGCCGCGGAAGGCGAGCTCGACGAGGAACAGCTGCGCGCGCGCATCATCGAGCACGCGAACAAAAAGTACCAGGACAAGATTGCGAACCTCGACGTCGAAGCGATTCGCCAGTTCGAGCGCGCGATCATGCTGCAAAGCGTGGATTCGCATTGGCGCGAGCACCTGGCTGCGCTCGATCACCTGCGCCAGGGCATACACCTCAGAAGCTATGCGCAGAAGACGCCCACCCAGGAATACAAGCGCGAGGCCTTCGAGCTGTTTTCGCTGATGCTCGACATGATCAATACCGAAGTCACCAAGATACTGATGACGGTGCAGTTCCGGACCGAGGCCGAGGTGCCGCAAGTAGAAGAGCCGCAGGCGCCCACCAACGTGCAATATCATCATGCGGATTATGAGGAAGTGCTCGATCAGCCGCAGGACGGGCAGGGCGAGTCTGAAGCAGCAGCCGAGGCTCAGCCCTTCGTGCGCCAGGAGAAAAAAGTCGGGCGCAACGATCCATGCCCCTGCGGCTCGGGCAAGAAATACAAGCACTGCCACGGCAAACTCAGCTAGCTTGCACGTCGACATGCATACCGCGCTTCCGGCCGCGCAAAATTCCAGAGCTCCCGCCTGAGACTACGCCATGCCCGTCAACCTCACTGCTCCAGATGCACGCCGCCTGTTGCCCGTGGCCGGAATCCGGCTCGGCATTGCACAGGCGGGTATCCGCAAGGCCGGGCGCAAGGATCTGCTGGTGATCGAGCTCGCTCCAGGCACGCAGGTCGCCGGCGTCTTCACGCAAAACCGCTTTTGCGCGGCGCCGGTAATCGTGGCGCGCGAGCATCTGGCGCGTGCCGGCGCGGGCGCTCCGCTGCGCGCGCTGCTGGTGAATACCGGCTGCGCCAACGCCGGCACCGGCGCAGCGGGCCTCGAGGACACGCGCGCGAGCTGCATGGCGCTGGCTAAGCTGCTAGGCTGCAGCGAGACTCAAGTGCTGCCGTTTTCGACCGGCGTCATCATGGAGCGGCTGCCGATGGAGCGCATCATCGCGGGCCTGCCGGCGTGCATCGCGGATCTGGGCGCGGATCATTGGCTGGACGCCGCGCAGGCGATCATGACGACCGACACGCTGCCCAAGGCGGCATCGGTTCAGGTCGATCTCGGCACGGCAAAGATTACCGTCACCGGCATTGCCAAGGGCGCCGGCATGATTCATCCCGACATGGCGACGATGCTCTCTTACATCGCGACCGACGCGCGTATCAGCGCGCCGCTGCTGCGTGAAGCGCTGGCATATGCGGCGCATCGATCCTTCAACTCGATCACCGTCGATGGTGATACGTCGACTAACGATTCCATGATGCTGATCGCGAGCGGCAAGGCGAGCATGCCCGAGATTACGGATGCCGGTGCGCAGGCATTCATCGCTGTGCGCGATGCGATCACCGCGATTGCCACCGAGCTCGCGCAGGCGATCGTGCGCGATGCGGAAGGCGCGACCAAATTCATCACCATCCGCGTCGAGGCCGGGCGCAGCGAGGACGAATGCCGCAAGATCGGCTACGCGATCGCGCATTCGCCGCTGGTGAAGACCGCGTTTTTTGCTTCAGATCCCAATCTCGGGCGCATCCTAGCGGCAATCGGCTACGCGCAGGTGCATGATCTGGACGTGAACCGGATCGAGCTATACCTCGACGACGTGCTGGTCGCGCGCGGCGGCGGCCGCGCTCCCGAGTACCGTGAGGAAGACGGCAAGCGTGTGATGCAGCAAAGCGAGATCACGGTGCGCGTCGTGCTAAATCGGGGGACAGCGGTTGCCGAGCTTTGGACCTGCGATCTTTCGCACGATTACGTCAGCATCAACGCCGATTACCGTACCTAAACTTCACGCATTGGTTGGCTTTCATGGATGACCTGAAACCGCTCGTTGCACGCGCCGAAGCGCTGCTGGCGCGCATTGAAAAACTGCTGCCGCCGGCGCCGCCGCCGGTGGATTGGCAGGCGGCCAGCGCGTTCCTGTGGCGCCGGCACCATGACCGGGGCTACATCGAAGCAGTGCGCCATGTGCACGCCATCAGCCTCGACGATCTGCGCGGCATCGACCGACAAAAGCAGGCGGTCGAGCAGAATACGCGGCAGTTTGTCGAAGGCTATCCGGCGAACAACGTGCTGCTGACCGGCGCGCGCGGCACCGGCAAGTCCTCGATCGTGAAAGCGCTGCTCAACAAATACGCCTCGCGCGGGCTGCGGGTGATCGAGGTCGAGAAGCACAACCTCATCGACCTCCCGGAGCTGGTCGCCCAGATCGACACGCGGCCCGAGCGCTTCATCGTGTTTTGCGACGATTTGTCGTTCGATGCCGATGAGCAGGGATACAAGGCGCTCAAGGTGGTGCTCGACGGTTCGGTGGCTGCGGCCTCGGAAAACTGCCTGATCTACGCGACCTCGAATCGCCGCCACCTGATGCCGGAATACATGTCGGAAAACCTGGCCGCCAAGCGCGTCGGCGAAGAGATCCATCCCGGCGAAACTGTGGAGGAGAAGATCTCGCTCTCCGAGCGTTTCGGAGTGTGGGTTTCTTTCTACCCGTTCGACCAGGACGAGTACCTGGAGATCGTCGCGCAATGGCTCGCATACTTCAAGGTGGGCGACGCCGCGACCGATGCGGTACGTCATGCGGCGCTGCAGTGGGCATTACAGCGCGGCTCGCGCAGCGGCCGCGTGGCGTGGCAATTCGCACGCGACTGGGCGGGGCGCGCGAGCGTCGCGCGCGATCAGCGGTAAGGCGGGACTCCCCGCTTAGCATGCTGGCGACGGCATCCCGGCGCGTCGAGGTCGTTGCCGCAGTCATCCTGAACGAGCGCGGCGAGTTTTTGCTCGCGCAGCGGCCGCACGGCAAGCCCTACGCGGGCTACTGGGAATTCCCGGGCGGCAAGGTCGAGCCCGGCGAATCTGCGGTTGCAGCGCTCAAACGCGAGTTGCACGAAGAACTGGGCATCGAGCCGCTCACCTGCCATCCATGGATCACCCGCGAGTTCGATTACCCGCATGCCGCGGTGCGTCTCAGCTTCTATCGGGTGCCGCGCTGGAGCGGCACGCTGCACGGCAGGGAGCAGCAACAGTTCGTCTGGCAGTCGGCGCGGGCGATCACTGTAGCGCCGCTGCTGCCGGCCAACGCCCCGATCGTGCGCGCGTTGAGCCTGCCGCATGTATATGGCATCAGCTGCGCCGCGTTGCTGGGATGTGAGGAATTCGAGGCGCGGCTAACGCGTGCGCTGGCCGGCGGGCTGGCGCTGGTACAGGTGCGCGAAAAGGAGCTGGATGTGCACGGACTGCGCGCGGCAGCGACGCGCTGGGCTGCGCTCGGCCACCGCTATGGAGCGCGAGTGCTGGTCAACGGGCCGGTTGAGGTCGCCGCGGCGGCGCAGGCCGACGGCATACACCTGACCGCAGCGGCATTGATGGCGCAAACGCGCCGGCCCGATGTCGCGTGGTGTGCCGCTTCATGCCACGGTGCGGCAGAGCTTGCGCAAGCCAGGGCGCTGGGCGTTGATTTCGCGGTGCTGGGGCCAGTGCTGCCCACCCTGAGTCATCCCGAGGCGCGCGGGCTGGGCTGGGGTGAATTCGCGCGCCTGATCGCTGGTTATCCGTTGCCGGTCTACGCGCTCGGCGGTATGCAGAGCTCTGACCTCGAGCAGGCGTGGGCCAGCGGCGCCCATGGCATCGCAATGATGCGGGGCGTGTGGAAAGAGTGAGCTAAGGCCTCAAGCGGTGATGCGAAGGCAGTCTGCAGGCAAGGCAGGGGTCGCGGCGCGCGATTGCCACCGTCAGCAGTGAGCAGTTCGGCCCTAGGTCACTGCTCGGGTTTGGGCTCTTCGGACTCTTCGTCTGCGCCGCTGTTTTCGACCGGGACGCGATAGCTTTCGGTCATCCATGCGCCGAGGTCGATCATCCGGCAGCGCTCCGAACAAAACGGGCGGTAGCGGTTGTTGCTGTCCCAGAGGACCGGTGTCCCGCAGTGCGGGCAGTTTACGGTACGCGGCATTGAAACGTATCAGAGATTGCAGAACGTGAGCTCGAACTCCACGTCCGACTCAATCACTCTGGGGCGCTGGGAGCCTTCCTGGACAGTAAACCGGATATTGAGCGCATACTTGTTGGCGCTGATCTCCGGCACGCACTGGTAGTCGCGCTCGAGCCGGATGCGCAGCATCTGCGACATGCGGCCGGCCATCATCTGCTGGTAGACGCCCTGCACGGCTTTGTGCTTTCCAGGTGTTCCGCTCTCCCGCAGCAGCCGCAGCACGATGGCGATGCCGTCGCGCAGCGGCAGAAATGGCGCCAGCCAGATCTCGAGGTCATGGCGATGCTGCTCGGCGCTTTGATGCAGCCAGTAATGGTAAGACGGGACATCGAACTCGCATACCCCGCCCGGGATGCTGGTGCGCTGCTTGATGCCCATCAGCCATTCGTTCTCGCGCAGCTCCTGGCCGACTTTGCCCGGAATCTGCAGCAGCTTGGCCGTGGTGCGGTCGATTTCCCATAGGACGTTGGCGAGCGCTTCTTTCGAGATCTCAGGATTATCGCGCAGCGATTCGAGCGCGTGCTTCTGGCGCTCCAGTTCCTGCAGCAGGTCGGATTTCAGATCTGCGCGGCCCGCGACCTCGAGGATTTCGAACACTGAGAGCAGTGCGACATGATGTTCCTGGGGGCCGTCCTTGGCCGTGAAATACTGGGCGCGCTCGTATAGATCATCGAGCCGCAGCAGGGTGCGGATGCGCTCACTCAACGGGTATTCGTAGCTGATCACGGCGGCGTGAGGCGGGCGCGGACTGTTTGAATGCGGCTAATTGTTCTACAAAAGCCGAAAAAAATAAAGAGTTTAATTCTGGCCGCCCATTCCAGGGGCGGTTGCTGAGGCGGCCGCGAGTTCCAGATACTGACGATGCAGGGCGATGGCATGGGTGCGCAGGGTCGCGCGGTCGGTCTGGTTCACGAGGACATCGTCGGCAATCTTGAGCCGTGCGGCGCGGCTCGCCTGCTGAGCCATGATCGCCTGGACCATGGCCGCCGTCAGGCCGGAGCGCTGCATGACGCGCGCGACCTGCAACTCCTCATCGCAATCGACGACCAGCACGCGCCGCACCAGGTGGCGAAAGGCGCCGGTTTCGACCAGCAGCGGCGTCACCAGCACGACATAGGGCGAATTCGCAGCCCTGACCGCGGTTTCGACCTGCGCGTGGATCATCGGATGCAGGATCGCTTCCAGCTTCTGCTTGGCGGCGGCGTCCGCGAACACCAACTCGCGCATGCGGTGGCGATCGAGCGCGCCGTCGCGGGTCAGGTAATCGGCGCCGAACTCGCGCGCGATGGCGAGCGCACCGAGCGCACCGGGTGCCGTCAGTTCATGGGATACATCGTCGGCGTCGACCACCGCGGCCCCCAGTTCCCCGAAGATGTCGGCGACGCTGGATTTGCCGCTGCCGATTCCGCCGGTGAGTCCGATCACGAGCGGCACGGCCTAGAGCGCCCTCAGGTAGTAATCGACCAGCGTGTTGCCCCAGAACATGGCAATCAGGCCGGCGAGCACGAGGTAGGGGCCGAAGGGGATCGGGACATCGCGTCCGCGCCGCGCAAAGACGATCAGCGCGATGCCGATGACCGCGCCCACCAGCGAGGCGATCAGTATCACCGCCGGCAGCATCTTCCATCCCAGCCAGGCGCCGATCGCCGCCAGGAGCTTGAAGTCCCCGTAACCCATGCCTTCCTTGCCGGTTGCGAATTTGAAGGCCCAGAATACCGACCACAGCGCGAGATAGCCCGCGCCTGCCCCGATCACTGCTGAAGAGAGGTCGATGAACGTGCCGTTGAGGTTGATGAGCAGGCCCAGCCAAAGCAGGGGCAGGGTAAGGTTGTCAGGGAGGTAAAAGGTATCCAGGTCGATGAACGCGGCCGCGATCAGTATCCAGGCGTAGAACAAAGCAGCGAGCGTTTGCCAGCTGTAACCGTAGCGCCAGGCAATATAGCCGGAGAGCAGCGCAGTTAACGCTTCGACCGCTGGATAGCGCAGCGGTATCTTGGCTTTGCAGTTGCGGCACTTGCCGCCGAGCGCGATAAAGCTGACGAGCGGAATGTTCTCGAGCGCGCTCAACTGGTAGCCGCAGGCCGGGCACTGCGAGCGCGGCACGACCAGGTTGTAGCGCGGCTCGGCAGCCGGCGCTGCGCCATGGAGCGCGGCTGACTCCGCGCGCCATTGCCGTTCGAGCATTTTCGGCAGGCGGTGGATGACGACATTGAGAAAGCTGCCGACAGCCAGCGCAATCAGGCTCACCGTCATGATGAGCAGCGCAGGGTAGGACTCTAGGGCTTGCAGGAAAGGCATGGCGGTTCCCGGGTCAGGATTCTGCAAGTTTAACCCGGAACCGGAAATTTAGACCGTAGCCGCTCGCTTCAAACCACCTGACCCAGCTTGAAGATCGGCAGATACATCGCCACCACCATGCCGCCGATGAGCGTGCCGAGCACCACCATGATCAGGGGTTCCATGAGGCTCGACAGCGCGCCCACTGCGTCGTCCACTTCAGCTTCGAAGAAATCGGAAATCTTGGACAACATTGCATCGAGCGATCCCGCTTCTTCGCCGATCGCGACCATCTGCAGGACCATGTTGGGGAACACGTCGGCATTCTGCATCGATACCACCAGGCTCGACCCGGTCGAAACATCAGCCTGTATTTTTTTTGTTGCCAGCCAGTATTCGTGATTGCCCGCGGCGCCGGCGACCGAATCGAGCGCTTCCACCAGCGGCACGCCAGCGGCAAACATGGTCGAAAGCGTGCGCGTCCAGCGCGCGATCACCGCTTTGCGAATCAGGTCGCCGAAAATCGGGAGGCGCAGTACCAGCCGGTCCATGAATATCTGCAGCGGCTTCGAGCGTTTCCAGGCGTAGAAAAATCCCCAGATGCCCCCGAACAGGATGCCAAAGATCAGGTACCAATATTTGACGAAGTAATCGGACATCGCGATCACCATCAGCGTCGGCGCTGGCAGGTCGGCGCCAAAGCTCGTGAAGACCTGCTTAAACGCGGGAATGACGAAAATCATGATCACCGCGGTGATGATGAAAGTGACGGCGAGTACCGCGGTCGGATAGAACAGCGCGGACTTGATTTTGCTCTTGATGGCGAGGATTTTCTCGCGGTAGGTCGCAAGGCGGTCGAGCAGGCTGTCGAGGATGCCGGCCTGCTCGCCGGCGCCCACCAGGTTGCAGAACAGCGCGTCGAAGTAAAGCGGGTGCTTTTCAAACGCGCTTTTCAGGTTGGAACCGGTTTCGACCGAGGTCTTGATGTCCGTCACTAGCGCCTGCACCCGCGCGTTGCTGTGGCCCTTGCCCACGATGTCGAAGGCCTGCAGCAGGGGCACGCCGGCTTTCATCATGGTGGCGAGTTGGCGCGTAAAAAGCGTGATGTCCTTCTCCGAGATGCGTTTGCCGGCGCCAACCTTGACTTTCTTGACCTTGATGATCTTGATGCCCTGGCGGCGCAAGGTCGCGTTGACCAGCGCCTCGCCGCCTGCGCGCATTTCCCCGCGCACCGTCTTGCCGGACTTGTCGGTGCCGATCCACGAATAGGTGGACTCCTCAGGGCTTTTGCGCGCTCCCATGCGTGCGGTTGCAGTCGCCATCACGTTTCCTCTATCGGCTCAGGGATTTAGCTGGGTCTGGCGAATCATGCCTAGCTTCACATTCTTTGTAAAGGAACTAAGCCGCTGGTGTTTCGGGGGCGTGCCCGGGGTTCACCGCACTGTCGGGCGCTGCGAGGCGCACCGCTTTCACGACCCGGTCCTGAGTCTGTACTATTTCGAGCGCATGTCCAGCAACCTTGAGGCTGGTACCGGGCTCGGGTATGTCCTGCAGATGTTCGAGGATGAGGCCATTGAGGGTTTTCGGGCCGTCGAGCGCGAAGCGGTAACCAAGTTTGCGGTTCAGTTCGCGCAGCAGGCTACCGCCTTCCACCAGATAGCCGCCGTCATCCTGGCGGCGAAAGTGCGCAGCCTGCAGCGGAGAGCCGGTTGCAAATTCCCCGATCAGCTCTTCGACGATGTCTTCGAGCGTAAGCATCCCCTGCAGCTCGCCATACTCGTCGACGACGAAACAGATGCGGTCCTGATGTTCCTGGAACTCCTGTAGCTGCGTGAACAGTGGTGTGCCGGAAGGCACGAAATATGGTTTACGCATGTGCTCCCGCAAATGTTTGGCAGTAATTGCGGTGCCGCCGACGTTGAGTAGCCGCCGCACCAGTATGATGCCGATGATGTTTTCGGGCTGACCTTCGTAAACGGCAAGCCGCCGGTGATAAGCCGTCGAGATCTGCTGGCGCAGCATCTCCGGCGGCTCGTCGATATCCAGTGCTTCAATTTGACTGCGCGGCGTCATGACGTCGTCGACGGTGATGCTTTCGAGATCGAACAGGTTGAGCAATATGCTTTGATGTTTCTGCGGGATGTAGTTGCCCGCTTCCAGCACTAGTGTGCGCAGTTCTTCGGGCGTGAGCTTGCTGTCCATCGCGCGCGCCGGCTTGAGACGGAGCAGCCATAGCAGCGAGCGCACGAACAGGTTGACGAACCACACCAGTGGGCGCAGCACGGCGAGCAGCGGGGTCAGGACATAACTTGCCGAGTTCGCGATCGTTTCGGGATAAGCGGCGCCGATCACCTTGGGCGTGATTTCACTGAATACCAGGATCACGAATGCCGCGATGGCGGTCGCGGCAAACAGCGCAAGCTCACTGCCGCCTAGGTAGCGGCGCGCGATCTCGCCTACCAGCAGCGCAACGGCCGCGTTGATAAGGTTGTTGCCGAGCAGCACCACGCCCAGCAACTGATCGACGGCTGCGAGCAACTGCGTGGTGAGGCGCGCCCCGCGGTGGCCCGATTTGACCAAGTGTTTCAGGCGATAGCGGTTGAGCGCCATCATGCTGGTTTCGGACATCGAAAAAAATGCCGAAATGATCAGCAGCACCACCAGCACAGCAAACAGCGTCGATAGGGGAATGTCGTCCACAGCTAGTGTCCTGAGTCCTTAATTCGCTGAACAATAGATGTCGAGAATTGACGCCATACTTTGTCGCAAATCCTCGCCGGGTGCCCGACCCGGCTGTGGTTTGCTTCGCGTCTGGCGCCAATTTCGCCACTTTTGTCCTGCAAACGTCGTCACGAGAGAAAACTATTCTTCAACGAACTAAAGACTCAGGACACTGGCCGCGGGTAGAGGATTTCAGCATAGCAAGGTCCGTGGACCTGGTCGCGCCGCGGGCGCGGGTAACTAGGCGTAACCGCGGCCCAATATCACTTCGAGCACGAATTTGCTGCCGATATAGGCGAGCACCAGCACCAGAAACCCGGCGAGCGTCCAGCGCACGGCGACGCGGCCGCGCCAGCCGTAGAATTGCCGGCCTCCCAGCAGAGCCGCGAAGATTAGCCACGACAGGATGCCGAACACAGTCTTGTGCTCGAAGCGCAGCGCCTTGCCGAACACCTCCTCTGAAAATACGAGGCCGGTGGCGAGCGTGAGCGTGAGCAGCACGAAGCCCGCTGCAATGATGCGAAAGAGCAGCGTTTCCATGGTCAGCAGCGGCGGCAGCTTTTGCAGCGCCAGCGGCAGGTGTGCCCCGTGCAGCCGGCGCTCGATCAACGCCATGAGCAGGACGTGCAGCGCGGCAATCGTGAACAGGCTGTAGGCTAGCATCGAGATCAGCAGGTGCACCTTGAAGGTGGCGAGCTCGGTGTTGGGGAGTGCGCGCACCTCCGGGAACAGCACCGGCAGAAATGCTCCGATCGCAGCAACCGGCATGACCATCCCCTGCAGGCCTTCGATGTCGTAAAAGAGATTGCCCAGCCAGTAGATGAGCACTGTTAGCCAGACGATGATCGACACGGCGTTGGCAACACCCAGCCGCACACCGGCGCCGGCGAATACCGATACATAAATCAACGCCGCATGCGCGATCAACGGAGCCAGCACGATGACGCGCTCCAGAGACGCGGCGCGGGTGCGCGGCGCACCTTCCGCCGGCACTAGCCAGAGCGTGCGCCAGAAGTACGCCGCGAGCGCCGCGTACATCAGCGAGGTAATCAGATAAAATGCGACATTGGCCATGAGCTAGGCACAAGTTTACACCAGCACTAGAACCTGTCTCATGAATATCCGCGTGTGCGACGGAGACCATTTTCGCCCAGTTCGAGGAGGGCGACCGCAGCAATATGTCGATATTGCAAGGGAGCTCGACGACGAAATGGGCGAAAATGGTCCCGTCCCGAAGGGTTGTCGCCAGAAACGCCGATTGCCGCGTTGCCCGTCTTGGTAATAGTCTGGCTATTACCTGCGACGTGCGCCTTGCACTCGTCATTTCTGGCGACAACGCATCACGTGGATATTCATGAGACAGGTTCTGGCACCGCAAGCCCATCCCCTGACAGGAATACCGCATGTTTGAAAACTTAACCGGGCGCTTGTCCAAGGTAGTCAAGACGCTGCGCGGCGAGGCGCGTCTCACCGAGGCGAACATCCAGGACGCGTTGCGCGAAGTGCGCATGGCGCTGCTCGAGGCCGACGTCGCCCTGCCCGTGGTGCGTGATTTTATCGAGCACGTGCGCGTGCGCGCGCTCGGCCAGGAGGTACTGGGCAGCCTGAGTCCGGGGCAGGCGCTGGTCGGCGTCGTGCACCGCGAGTTGATCACGCTCATGGGCGAAAGCAATGTCCCGCTCAACCTCGCGACGACGCCCCCTGCGGTGATCCTGCTCGCAGGTCTGCAGGGCTCAGGCAAGACCACCACCGCCGGCAAGCTTGCGCGCTGGCTGCATGGGCAGATGAAGAAGAAAGTGCTGCTCGTGAGCTGCGACGTCTATCGCCCGGCCGCCATCGAGCAGTTGCAGACGCTCGCTTCGCAGGTGAATGCGGATTTCTTCCCATCCGCGGCCGGACAGGACCCCGTCGCCATCGCGCAGGCGGCGCTCGATTTCGCGCGCAAGCATTATCACGACGTGGTCATCGTCGACACCGCCGGGCGTCTCGCCATCGACGTCGCGATGATGCAGGAGATCAGCGCGCTGCACGCGGCGGTGCAGCCCGTCGAGACGCTGCTGGTCGTCGATTCCATGCAGGGGCAGGATGCGGTGAAGGTCGCCAAGGCGTTCGCCGATGCGTTGCCGCTCACTGGCGTGGTGCTCACCAAGCTCGACGGCGATGCGCGCGGCGGCGCTGCGCTTTCGGTGCGCCAGGTGACCGGCCGGCCGATCAAGTTCGCCGGGGTCGGGGAGAAGCTCGACGGGCTCGAGCCGTTTCATCCGGACCGTCTGGCCTCGCGCATCCTCGACATGGGCGATGTGCTGTCGCTGATCGAAGACGCACAGCGCTCGGTGGACCGCGATCAGGCCGAAAAGCTCACCAAAAAGCTGAAGTCGGGCAAGGGTTTCGACCTCGAGGATTTCAAGCAGCAGATCGTGCAGATGAAGAAGATGGGCGGCGTGGCAGCGATGCTCGACAAGCTGCCCGGGCAGTTGGCGCGCGCGGCCGGCAATGCGCAGATGGACGACCGGCAGATCCGCCGCATCGAAGGCATTATCAACTCCATGACGCCGCAGGAGCGTGCCAAACCCGAATTGCTCAAGGCTTCGCGCAAACGGCGCATCGCCGCGGGCTCCGGGGTGGCCGTACAGGAAGTGAACCGCCTGCTCGCGCAGTTCGAGCAGACCCAGAAAATGATGAAAATGATGGCCAAGGGCGGCATGGCGAAGATGATGCGGTCGATGAAAGGCATGCTTCCGGGCGGCCCGCGCTGAGCCGGCACGCGTCCCGACCTTGCGCTCACACCGAAAAGCGGCGTAAAATCACGCCCTTTTCGGATTATCGGGGTCAACGGCCATGGTAGTGATCAGGCTCGCACGGGGCGGCGCAAAAAAGCGGCCGTTCTACAATGTCGTAGTCGCGGAATCAAAACGCGCGCGCGACGGGCGCTTTATCGAGCGCATCGGCTTTTACAATCCCAAGGCTGCCGAGGGCCAGGAAGCGTTTCGCGTCGAAGCGCAGCGGCTTGAGTATTGGCAGAGCAAGGGTGCCCAACTCAGCGAAACCACCGCGCGCCTCGTCAAGCAGTTCCGCGCTAAACCCGTCGCCGCCTAAGCACATGGTGGTGATGGGGCGGGTGACCGCCCCATTCGGGGTGCAGGGCTGGATCAAGGTTTATGCCTTGACGGCGCAGCTCGGCAACCTGCAGGACTATCCGGTATGGTGGCTGGGTCGCGAGGGCGACTGGCGGAAGATGCGGGTGGCGCACGCCAGAGTCCACGGGGGCGCGTTGATTGCGCAACTGGACGGCGTCAGCGATCGCGATCAGGCAATCGCGTTGAAGGGCTTGGAAGTGGCAGTGCCGCGCAGCGAGCTACCTGCAGCGGCGGCAAACGAATACTATCGGGCTGACCTGCTCGGCCTGAAGGTTGTAAATACGCAGAGCTTTGAGTTTGGGTGCGTGGCCCGCATCTTGGAGACGGGGGCCAACGACGTCCTGGTGATCGAAGGTGAACGCGAGACGTTGATCCCCTTTATCGGTGAGGTGATCAAAGCAGTGGACCTCGCGGCGGGCACGATCACCGTTGCCTGGGGCGAGGACTACTGAGATTCTGCAGCTCGATGTCATAACGCTGTTCCCGCAGATGTTGGAGGCGGTGACCGCCGTGGGCGTCACCGGGCGCGCGCGGGAAAGGGAGTTGTACCGGCTTGCGGCGTGGAATCCGCGCGATTTTGCGCACGACGCCTACCGCACTGTGGACGACCGGCCATATGGCGGCGGCCCCGGAATGGTGATGATGGCGCAGCCGCTGACAGAAGCGCTGGCTGCGGCGCGGGCGCGGCAACGCAGCGCGGGCGTCAAGGTGTCGCGGGTGATACACCTGACACCGCAGGGCAGGATGCTCAATCACGGAATGGTGATGGAGCTTGCGGCGCTGGAGGGCATGGTGTTGATTGCCGGCCGCTATGAGGGGATCGATGAGCGCTTGATCGAGCGCGAAATCGATGACGAAATTTCGATCGGGGATTATGTAATTTCAGGCGGCGAGTTGGCCGCGATGGTGATGATCGATGCAGTCGTGCGACAGCTTCCTGGAGTGCTGGGAGACGCCGAGTCGGCAAGCCAGGATTCGTTCGTGAACGGGCTGCTCGATTGCCCGCATTACACGCGGCCTGAAGATTATGAAGGGCAAAAGGTGCCGCCAGTGCTGCTTTCGGGAAATCATGCCGAGATCGGACGTTGGCGACTGAAGCAGGCATTGGGCAGGACCTGGCGGCGGCGTCCCGAGTTACTCGAGCGCCGCGCCCTGTCGGCGCAGGAGCAGAAGCTGCTCGAAGAATACCAGCAGGAATCAAGTGGAGTGTGAATCATGAATCTGATCGGCAAGATTGAAAGTGAAGAAATCACCCGGCTCGGGAAGAAGGTTCCCGATTTCAAAAGCGGTGACACGGTAGTGGTCAACGTGAATGTGGTCGAAGGTGAACGCAAGCGCGTGCAGGCCTACGAGGGCGTCGTGATTGCGAAGCGCAATCGCGGCCTCAATTCCGCGTTCATCGTGCGCAAGATTTCGTCCGGCGAAGGCGTGGAGCGCACGTTCCAGACCTATTCCCCCCTCATCGCGTCGATCGAGGTCAAGCGCCGCGGCGACGTGAAGCGCGCCAAGCTTTACTATTTGCGCAAGCTTTCGGGCAAGGCCGCGCGCATCAAGGAGCGCCTCACGGTGGCACAGGAAGACATCCTGCCGCCGGTGGAAGAGGCAAAAGCCGCAGAGAAGTAGTAGCGGCGGCAGTTGCGTTCGCGGCCCCGGTAATTGATGCGGGGCCGGAAATGCGCAACAATGCCCCTCATGCAACAGCCTCATGCCAGCCGCGTCCGCGCCGCGCCGGCGGATAGCTATCAGGCACGCCTACCCACCCCGTTCGCGGTGGTCGGCATCCGTACCAATCACGCGGCAGTAATCGCGATCGATTATCTGGCGCCCGGCGTTACCGCACTGGAACCTGAGAACCGGCTTGCCGAGCGCATGTGCGCGCAGATTCAGCGCTATCTCAGCGATCCCGAGTTTCGATTCGGCGTGCCGCTCGAACTGTGCGGCACGCGCTTTCAGCAGCGCGTGTGGCAGGAGATTGCAGCGATCCCACTTGGCAGCACACGGACTTATGGCGAAATCGCGCGGCGTCTCGCCAGCGCTCCGCGCGCGGTCGGCGGCGCCTGCGGCGCGAACCCGATTCCTCTGGTCGTCCCGTGTCACCGCGTGGTTTCCGGCGCCGGCATCGGCGGTTTCATGAACGCTGCAGGCGGCGCGCCGATCGCCATCAAAGAATGGTTGCTGCGCCATGAAGGCGCCTCCGTGGCCCGCGCGTGAGCGCTAACCATCGGAAGCAGGCTACCTCCACACGAAGTGCGGCGCAGGCGGTTTCGTCCGGTGACAGCGTGAAGCCTGCGGTTGCCGAACCCATCCTCGACGAGTTCTGCGACGCGCTGTGGCTGGAGGACGGCCTGTCGCGCAATACGCTCGAAAGCTATCGCCGCGACCTGCGCCAGTTTTCTTCATGGCTTGCCAAGGAGCGCCGCCTGACCCTGCTCTCCGCAGCCCACAGCGATTTGCTGGCCTATCTATCGCAGCGGCTGGCGCACACCAAGGCGGCGACCGCCGGGCGCACGCTCTCGAGCTTCAAGCGCTTCTATCGGTACGCATTGCGCAACTCAAAGATCGAGGCTGATCCCAGCCTCAACATAGACGCGCCCCGGCTGCCGCGCAATCTGCCGAATGCTTTGACTGAGCAGGACGTCGAGCAGCTGTTGGCCGCTCCGCACCCGGAGACCGCTCTTGGCATGCGCGACCGCGCCATGATCGAGACGCTGTATGCGAGCGGCTTGCGCGTCTCTGAGCTCGTCACACTCAAGACCTCCCAGGTAAGCCAGGACATGGGCGTGGTGCGCATCATGGGCAAGGGCGCCAAGGAGCGGCTGGTGCCGCTCGGTGAGGAGGCGCTGGGATGGGTCAAGCGCTATCTGGACTCGTCGCGCCCGCAGTTGCTGGAGCAGCGCGCGAGCGATGCGCTGTTCGTTACCAGCCGCGGCGGGGCGATGACGCGGCAGGCGTTCTGGTATCTGCTCAAGCGCCATGCGCAGGCCGTGGGCTTGACGCGCCCGCTTTCGCCGCACACGCTGCGCCACGCATTCGCCACCCATCTGCTCAACCACGGCGCCGATCTGCGCGTGGTGCAGCTATTGCTGGGGCACTCTGATATCTCGACCACGCAGATTTATACGCACGTTGCGCGCGAACGTTTGAAGCAGCTGCACGCCAAACATCATCCGCGCGGCTAGAACTTACTATTATTCGGCTGTGCGCACGCCGCGCTCGATCATGACGCCCAGGCGCTTCACGTTGCGCCGCGGCGCGAGCTTGGCGATCGCGACCTTGATCCACGGCGCCTTGAATTCTTCCATGATGGTGGAGGCGATCGCTGCGGCCGCCCGTTCGAGCAGCAGGAAGTGCTGCTCCCGGAACAACTCCTCGATGCGCGTGACGACCTTGCTGTAGTCGATGGTGTCATCGATCTTGTCGCTGTCCGCGCCGCACGCCCGCGGCAGCCCCACTTCGAGGTCGAGCTGTATAGTCTGCGGCGCCTGCTGTTCCCACGGGTAAATCCCGATCAGCGTTTCGACTTTGAGTTCGTGTATGAAGATCACATCCATGGGATTCGGGGTGGACCGGCAATCGTTGCGCTCAAACGGCGCGTTTGTAAGTTAAAATCGACGCTTATTCTAAGTGAATTCGCGCGATGGCAATAGCCGCGGTGTTAATCGCATACCTGGTGGGCTCGGTCTCGTTTGCGGTCGTCGTCAGCCGCACGCTGGGGCTGGCCGATCCGCGCACCTTCGGTTCGCACAATCCGGGCGCGACCAATGTGTTGCGCGGCGGAAACAAAATGGCCGCGGTGTTGACTGTGCTCGGCGATGGCGGCAAGGGATGGCTCGCCGTATTCCTGACGCAGAAGTATTTCGCTGGCATTGCGCAGCCGGAGTACGCGATGTCGGCCGCGGCGCTCGCCGTCGTGCTCGGGCATATGTACCCGCTTTATCACCGGTTTCGAGGCGGCAAGGGTGTCGCGACTGCATTGGGCGTGCTGCTCGCTTTGAACACTCTGCTGGCAGCCGCCGTTGCTGCGATCTGGATCGCGGTTGCGCTGGTGTTCCGCATTTCCGCGCTCGCGGCACTCACCGCCGCCTTTCTGGCGCCGCTGCTGTGTTACGCGTTCTACGGGCTACATCCGTACACGGCGGCGGTAGGCGCCATCGCAGTGTTGCTGATCTGGCGCCACAAGGCCAATATCAGAAACCTGATCGCAGGCACCGAACGCCGTTCGACTCCGAAACCGCGGGAGCCTCAGCGCTGAAAGAGTCATGAAAGTCATAGTGCTTGGCGCTGGCGTCGTGGGCGTGACGAGCGCGTGGTTTCTGCGTGACGCCGGTCATGAGGTGCAGGTGATCGAGCGCCAGCCGGGCGCCGCACTGGAGACGAGCTTCGCCAACGGCGGGCAGATCTCGGTGAGCCACGCCGAGCCGTGGGCGAGCGTCGCTGCTTTGCGGCAGATGCTGAAGTGGCTGGGCCGCGAAGATTCGCCGCTGCTGTTCAGGCTGCGCGCTGACTGGGCGCAATGGCGCTGGAGCATGCGCTTTCTGCTCGAATGCCTGCCCTCGCGCAATCGCCACAACGTGCAGCGCATCCTGCGTCTCGCGCTCTACAGCCGCGATCAGTTGAAGGCCTTGCGCGCGAGTACCGGCCTCATCTATGACCACAGCGAGCGCGGGATTCTGCATTTCTATACCGATCGCGCGCAACTGGCGGGGGCGGCCCATACGGCACGGCTGATGACCGAATACGGCTGCACGCGGCTGACCAAGACTCCACAGGAGGTGGTCGCCATCGAGCCCGCACTCGCATCTGCACTGCCGAATATCGTCGGCGGAGACTACAACGCCGAGGACGAATCGGGCGATGCGCACCTCTTTACCCTGCAACTCGCTGAGCGCTGTGCCGCAGCCGGCGTCAAGTTCGACTACGACACGCGCTTCGAACGTTTCGAGACCAGCGCTGAGCGCATACGCGGCGTGACGGTGAGGCGCAGCGACAACCGTGCCGAGCTGTTGCAGGCAGATGCATACGTGATGGCGCTCGGCAGTTACAGTCCGCTGCACGCGCGGCAGCTCGGCATCAAGCTGCTGGTGTACCCGGTCAAGGGCTACTCGGTCACGATTCCGGTCACGGATGCCGATGCTGCTCCGCGCGTGAGCCTCACGGACGATGCGTACAAACTCGTATTCTCGCGCCTGGGCGACCGGCTGCGCGTTGCCGGCACTGCGGAATTGAACGGCTACGACACCTCGGTCAACGATGTGCGCTGCGACGCGATCCTGCGCCGCACTGCACAGCTCTTTCCGCGCGCCGGCGCGTTCGCTGCCGCGGAACGCTGGGCAGGTCTGCGCCCGGCAACGCCGTCTAATCTGCCCTACGTGAGCGGCACGCACTACCGCAATCTGTACCTGAACACCGGGCATGGCACGCTCGGCTGGACCATGGCCTGCGGTTCGGGGCACCTGCTTGCGGATATGGTCAGCGGCCGCAATCCCGATATTGATCCTGCTGCCTACGCGGTCAGTCGCTCCTAAGGGCTAAGGGCGTAGATTCGCCTCGCTGAGCGGCCAGCGCGGCTTGATCGCAAAGCCGCTACGCGTCGTCGCAGCCAGACTCGGATCCCGGAAGCGCAGCGCCGCTGCATGGGCAATCATCGCGCCGTTGTCGGTGCAAAATTCAGGCGCCGGATAAAAGACCTCGGCATGCAGCGCAAGTGCTGCGCGCGTGAGCCCGGCGCGCAGCGCGCTGTTAGCGCCCACTCCGCCTGCAACCACGAGCTGTCTTAGTCCCGTGAGCTTCAGGGCAGCGAGCGATTTAGCGATAAGCACGTCCACGATTGCCGCCTGAAATTCCGCTGCAATGTTCGCTTGCATGCGCTCATCCAGCGTGTGGGCTCTGATCTGCAAAGCCACCGCAGTCTTGAGTCCGCTGAAGCTCAGATCGAGATTTCCACTGTGCAGCATCGGCCGCGGCAGTTCGAAGTGTCCGGGCACACCCTTGTCGGCGAGCGCTGCAATCGCCGGCCCGCCCGGATAGCCCAGGCCGAGCAACTGCGCCGTCTTGTCGAACGCTTCACCGGCGGCGTCATCGAGCGTCTCGCCCAGCAGCTGGTAGTCGCCAACCCCGGCCACGCGCATGAGCTGGGTATGGCCTCCGGAGACCAGTAGCGCGATGAACGGAAACTGCGGAGCAGGCGCGACCATGAGTGGCGCCAGCAGGTGGCCTTCGAGGTGATGGATTCCGAGCGCCGGCACACCGAGAGCGTAGCCCAGGCCGTGCGCGACGCTTGCACCGACCAGCAGCGCGCCGGCCAGCCCCGGACCCGCGGTGTAGCCGATCGCTTCGATGTCGCCCAGAACGCACCCGGATTCTTTCAGGATGCCGTCGGTGAGCGGCAGCACGCGGCGGATGTGGTCGCGCGAGGCGAGTTCCGGCACCACCCCGCCGTAGGGCGCGTGCAGCGCCGTCTGGCTGTAGAGCGCGTGACTGAGGAGGACGCCCCGCGCGCCGTCGTAGAGTGCGACCCCGGTATCGTCGCAGGAGGTTTCGATGCCCAGCACCAGCATGACTAAATTTGCCCTGAATCAGCGCTTTGACAGCACGCTTTGCACTGCTATAATACTCGGCTTTCGCGCTTTTAGAGATGGGGACCGCGCCTTTATGCCGACAGTTCGAGTCAAGGAAAACGAGCCGTTCGAAGTGGCCATGCGCCGCTTCAAACGCACCATAGAAAAAACCGGGTTACTCACTGAACTGAGAGCGCGCGAATTCTACGAAAAGCCCACCTCTGAGCGCAAGCGCAAGCTTGCGGCGGCGGTTAAACGCCACTACAAGCGTTTGCGCTCGCACATGCTGCCCCCCAAGCTGTTCTAGAAACTCCGCGCACAATGCGGTGCGGCTGAACTCTTCAGTCACACTGCGTTAGACCTCCGCGATTCCCATGCCGCTCAAGGCCCGCATCAGCGAAGACATGAAGGCCGCCATGCGCGCCAAGGATGCTTCGCGGCTGGGCGCGATTCGTCTGCTGCTTGCCGCACTGAAACAGCGCGAAGTCGACGAACGTATCGAGTTGAGCGACGAGCAGATCCTTTCGATCGTCGACAAGCTGGTCAAGCAGCGCCGTGATTCCATCGCCGCATTTGAAAAAGGCGGGCGCCAGGACCTCGCCGATCAAGAGCAATTCGAGATCGGCGTGCTCAAGGCCTATCTGCCGGAGGCGCTGTCCGAGGCCGCGGTGGAGAGCGCCGTGGCCGCCGCGATCAGCGCATGCGGCGCAGCCGCGATCGCAGATATGGGCAAGGTCATGGCCGTGCTCAAGCCGCAGCTTGCAGGTAAAGCAGATCTGGGCAAAGTTTCGGCCCTGGTCAGGAGCAAACTCGCCGGCTAGGCGGGTTTTTCGGGCGCGCTGGAACTCGCGCCGGAATGGACTATCATTAGCGGTGTCGAGGCCGCCGGCGCGGCGTAATTTCCACTGCCGCCAATCTCACCTTTGATACCTCAGGCTTTCATTCAGGATTTATTGAACCGCCTCGATATCGTGGCTGTGATCGAGCGCTACGTACCCCTCAAGCGCGCGGGCTCAAACTACGTGGCGTGTTGCCCGTTTCATACTGAAAAATCGCCATCGTTCACGGTGAGCGCGGCCAAGCAGTTCTATCACTGCTTCGGGTGCGGCGCCCACGGAACGGCCATTGGCTTCGTCATGGAATACAGCGGCACCGGCTTCATCGACGCCGTCAAAGATCTCGCGCAGATGGCCGGCATGCAGGTGCCGGAATACCAGACCGAGCGCAGCGCAGCGAAAAGCGCGCAAGGCGACGATCTGGCAGGAGCTTTGCTCAAGGCGGCGCGCTACTACCGCACGCAGCTCAAAGAGGCGCCACAGGCGATCGAGTACCTGAGAAAGCGCGGCCTGTCGGGTGAGATCGCCAAGGAATTCGGCATCGGCTACGCGCCGGAAGGCTGGCAGAATCTGCAGACCGCGCTTGCCGATTGCGGCCCCAAGGCAATGATCGCGGCCGGGCTCGTCATCGAGGCCGAAGGCGGCAAACGCTACGACCGTTTCCGCGACCGCATCATGTTTCCGATCGTCGACCAGCGCGGCCAGATCATCGGTTTCGGCGGACGCATCCTCGAGCGCGGCGAGCCCAAATACCTGAACTCGCCGGAGACGCCGCTGTTCGAGAAGGGCCGCGAGCTCTACGGCCTCTACCAGGCGCGGCGCGCGATTCGCGAAGCCAAGCGCGCGCTGGTGGTGGAAGGTTACATGGACGTGGTCGCGCTGGCGCAGCACGGCATCGGCTACGCCGTGGCGACGCTCGGCACGGCGACCACTCCCACGCACCTGCAAAAGCTGCTGCGCCAAACCGATGAGATCGTATTTTGTTTCGACGGCGATGCCGCCGGCCGCCGCGCTGCCTGGCGCGCGCTCGAAAACAGCCTCGATCAGCTGGTCGACGGCAAGCAGCTGTCGTTTCTGTTTTTGCCGCAGGGCGACGATCCGGACAGCTACGTGCGGAAATCAGGCAAGGACGCTTTCGAAGCGCTGTTTGGGCAGGCGCTTCCGCTGTCGCAGTACCTGATCAAGGAATTGTCCTCGGGCGTCGATCTCGCTACCCCCGAAGGCCGGGCGAAGCTGCTCGAAGCGGCGCGCCCGCTGGTGAAAAGGATATCGGCGCCGCTGCTTGGGCTCATGCTGCGCAAGCAGCTCGCGCAGACCGCTGGTGTATCCCAGCAAGAACTGGACGCGCAGTTTCAGGTCAAACCTACCAGTTCAGCGCCCGCCGAGAGGTCCGCTCCTGCTGCGCGGCACTCTGCGCGGCCCGCCGCGCAGCGCAAGGCGCCCACTTCGATCCTGCGCTCGCTCATTGGGTGGCTGATGCTGCATCCGCAGTTGGCGCGCCTGGCGGAGCGTGAAGCGCTCGCGGATGGACGCGAGATGAGTACGCTGGATCAAGCGGAGCTGGCTACGCTCGACCGCCTGCTCGAGGCGGCGCAGCGCGAAGAGACGGTCGTAAGCTGGGTCGAGTATTTCCGCGGCACCGAACAAGAGCAATTACTGCGCCAGATCGAGCTGGCGCTGCTCACGCACGAGGTGGCCGACTGGAGTTCCCAGGAGACCGAACGGGAATTCGTCGACGGCTGGGCGCAGTTATGCGAGCAGATGCGCAGAGGGCAGCTCGATTTGCTGACCGAGAAATGGGCGCGCCAGAAGCCCACGCGCGAAGATGAAGAGCGCTATCGGCGGCTCTCCCAGCAAAAGCCGCACGCGACACAGAAGTGAGTTGGCCAGCGTTTTTGGCTATAATCAACGGTTTTTCCGAAAACCATCAGGTGGACGAAAATGGCGACTTCAAAGCGTAAGAAACCGACGAAATCCAAAGTGGTGAGTAAGAAGGCCAAGCCCGTCACCAAGGCCGCCGCCAAGCCGGCAAAAAAGAAGAAGCTACAGTCAGAGAAGCCTGCGGCAAAGTCGCAGCCGAAGAAAGCCGTCGCGCGCAAGCCCGCGGCCGGCTCGGCAACGGTGGAGCCCAAGAAACTAACGCCAAAACAGTTCGCAGCAAAGCTCAAGGCCGAGAAGCAGCTGGCGAAGGCCAAGGAGAAAGTCGCGCGTAAAGCCAGCAAGCAGGAAAAGGCGGCGCAAGCTGCCGCCACACAGGAAGTCAAACCCAAAGTCCGTCAGCGCCTGACTGCAAAGGAAAAGGCTCTGGTGCGCGAATTCGAGCGCAAGGAACTCTCGCCGGTGGAAGCCGAGGCGCGCCGCCTGCGCCTCAAGAACCTGATCGTCATCGGCAAGGAGCGCGGTTATCTGACCTATGCCGAGGTCAACGACCATTTGCCAGACGACATGCTCGATGCCGAGCAGATCGAAAACATCATCAGCATGATTAACGACATGGGGATCCACGTCTACGACGAGGCGCCCGATGCCGAAACGCTGCTGATGTCGGATGCCACGCCGCCCGCCGCGGACATCGACGTCGTTGAAGAAGCGGAGGCTGCGCTGTCCACCGTCGATTCTGAATTCGGCCGCACGACGGATCCGGTGCGCATGTACATGCGCGAAATGGGATCGGTCGAATTGCTGACGCGCGAAGGCGAAATCGAAATCGCCAAGCGCATCGAAGACGGACTCAAGCACATGATCCAGGCGATTTCGGCATGTCCGACCACGATCGCCGAAATCCTCACGCTCGCGGAGAGGATCCAGAAGGACGAAATCCGCGTCGATGAAGTCGTGGACGGCTTGGCGGATCCGACCGCCGATGAACTGGCGGCTGAACCGGTTGAAGAGGAGCCGGAGGAGACCGAGGAAGAAGGCGAAGACGAGGAGATGACCGAAGAAGAGCAGGCCGCCGTGCAAACGGCCGACCTGCTGCGCCTGAAAGGCGACGCGCTCAAGCGCTTCGACGTGATCAGCGAGCTCTACCAGAAGATGCTGAAGGCGCTGGCCAAGGGCGGCGCGCACGCCAAGCCGTACCAGCAGGCGCGCGATCAGATCTCGAGCGAGCTCTTGAACATCCGCTTCAGCGCGAAGCAGGTCGAAGCGCTGTGCGACGGCATGCGCAAACTGGTCGATCAGGTGCGCCGCCACGAGCGCCAGATTCAGGAGCTATGCGTCAATAAGGCGAAGATGGCGCGCCATCATTTCATCAAGGAATTTCCCGGCAAGGAGAGCAACCTGGGCTGGGCGGCGAGCGAAGTCACCGCGGAAAAACCGTGGAGCGAGGCGCTCGCGCGTTTTGCGCCGGCAGTCGTCGAACAGCAGCAGAAGCTGCTCGACCTGCAAAAGCACGTCGGCATCCCGATCAAGGATCTCAAGGAGATCAACCGGCAGATGACCACTGGCGAGGCGAAAGCGCGCCGCGCCAAGCGCGAGATGACGGAAGCCAACCTGCGGCTGGTGATCTCGATCGCCAAGAAGTACACCAACCGCGGCCTGCAGTTCCTCGATCTGATCCAGGAAGGCAACATCGGATTGATGAAGGCGGTGGACAAGTTTGAGTACCGCCGTGGCTACAAGTTTTCGACCTATGCCACCTGGTGGATACGCCAGGCGATCACGCGCTCGATCGCGGACCAGGCGCGCACCATCCGCATCCCGGTGCATATGATCGAGACCATCAACAAGATGAACCGTATTTCACGGCAGATACTGCAGGAGACCGGGCAGGAGCCGGATCCGGCATTGCTCGCCGAGAAGATGGAAATGCCGGAGGACAAAATCCGCAAAATCCTCAAGATATCGAAAGAGCCGATATCGATGGAAACGCCGATCGGCGATGACGACGATTCGCATCTCGGCGATTTCATCGAGGACCAGGCGACCATGGCGCCCTCGGATTCAGCGGTTTATGCGAGCCTGCGCGATGCGACCAAGGACGTGCTGGACACGCTCACCCCGCGCGAAGCGAAGGTGCTGCGCATGCGTTTCGGCATCGAGATGAACACGGATCACACGCTCGAGGAAGTCGGCAAGCAGTTCGACGTCACGCGCGAGCGCATCCGCCAGATCGAAGCCAAGGCACTGCGCAAGCTGCGCCATCCGTCGCGCTCCGAGAGGCTGCGCAGCTTCCTGGATACCGAAGGCTAGCCGGCGCGTGCCGGGGTACGGCGGCGCAATGTTGCGCGTCGCCGGCAGCGCCGCTACAGTGGTGCTGCCCTCGCTGCGATCAATAATGGACAGTGGCATCTGGATCAGCTGGTACGATCTGCCGGAGCGCGGGCGCTCTGACTATCTCGCCTGGCTGCATGAAATCCATATCCCCGCGCTGCTCAAGCGGCCGGGCTGGTTGTGGGCCGCGCATTACGCATCGCTCGAGCGACCGAGCAGAAACCACACGCTAACTCATGTCGATGATTCATCGCTGCCGACCGGGGACCGCTACATACTCCTGTTCGGCGCCGAGCATGCGCACGTGTTCGGCGACATCGTTGCCGGCGCGCTCAGCGCCGCGCTCTCTCCGCAGGATCGTGCGATGCTCGCGCTGAGGCAGGGCGAGCGCTCTAACGTGTTTACCGAAGCTGCGCGCGTCACCGGTTCCGCGGAGCGCAGCTATGCCGCCGGGATGGTGCCCGCGCCCTGCATACAGCTGGGCAGCTACAACTGCGCGTGGCAGGACGAAGAGGAATTGCTGGCGTGGTACGCGCAGTGGCGCCTGCCTGCCATGGAAAAGCTTCCCGGCATGGTGCGCACGCGCAAGCTGGCGAGCGTCGCCGGCTGGGCGAAGCATGCGCTCATCTACGAATGGACTTCGCTCGAAGCGCGCAACCAGGTTTGGTCCACTTACGAGAACGAGCATCCGGAAATGAAAGCGTGGTCCGCGCGCATGGTCCCGAAACTGACGCATGCGCCCGGATCGGCCAACGTCGCCCTCCGCATCTGGCCCGCCTGACGCTTCAGCGTTTGGGCTTGCGCCGCGCAGGCGCAGACTTCACACCCGCAAGCTTTCGCAGCACGGCGTGCACCACCGCAGTGTCGTCTTTCGCATGGCCGGCCCGCAAGGCCGCGTCGTAGTAGCGCTTGCTTGCGCTGAACAGCGGCGTCGGGCAGTCGAGCGACGCGGCAAACTCCCCGATGATGCCGATGTCCTTCTGGTAGATGTCGACTTTCATGGTTGCCGGCCGGTAGCGGCGGCTGGCCATCAGCGGACCACGCACTTCGAACATGCGCGAACTGCCCGCGCCGTCCTTGATTACGCGATACATGAGCTGTGCATCTACGCCGGCGCGTTCCGCGAGCACGAACGCCTCGGCTGCCGACAGGTTGTGGATCGTGACCAGCAGGTTGGCGATGAATTTGAGCTTGGAGCCAGTGCCGAATGCCCCGCAGTAGTAGGCGTTGCGCGCGAAACCCGCGAGCAGCGCGCGGCAGCGCGTGAACGCACGCTGCTCGCCGCTGGCATAGATCACGATGTCTTTGTTGGCGGCCTGGGCGCCGGTGCCGCTCACCGGGCAGTCGAGCAGCGTCACGCCGCGGGCAGCGAGCCGCTTGCGCGCGCATTCCTTGACTGCCAGCGGCAGCGTGCTGGTCTCGATGATCACGGTGCCGCGCCGCGCGCTCGCCGCCACGCCGTCGGGCCCGAACAGCGCCGCCTCGAACGCCGCCACCGATGGCAGCGAGCTCACGATGCGCCGCGTGGTGCCGGCGAGCGCCGCGGGCGAGGCTGCGGCGCTGCCGCCCAGCCTGCGCAGCGCAGCGCGCTTTGCCGGTAGCGGGTCGTAGCCTGCGATTTCGAAGCGGGCTGCGATCAGATGCCGGGCATAGGCCCCGCCCATGATGCCGAGGCCGAGGATACCCACCGCTTCCGGTTGTTGTTTGCGTTTGGTCGCCATCTCATTCCTCCAATGCCACGCATGATTACAGTAAGCGTTCCCCTGTGCAACCGTCTTGCCCAATGGTGCATTCTGGCAGAACCGGTTTCGTCCGGTGCGGCATGCTGGCAAGTGTCGTGTTCTTGCCCGGTGTTGCATCGGGCAGGCCGCGTTTCGCCCAGCTTGGCATGCGGGCCGGTAATGCCCGCATTACGCGCAAGCATGGGCGCCAAATGCAAAAAAAGCGTGCTTCGTGTATGCTCTGCATATGCTTGGGTGCGGGGTGTCATGAAGTGCGCCGCACACTGTAGCGGAGACAGGTAAAACAGAGGATCTAACCGGCGCAGTCGGTCGTGACGTACGCCGGATCAACGATTAATAATTCGCTTGCATGCGGCGATTACAGCGTCGATCAGAGGCGGTTTGCGCGCCCGCGGTCGACATGAACCGATGTATACCGATAATTTCTCATAGAAAAGGAGTGCGAGATGGCTAACGTAGGCTCGGTGGGACTGGACTGGCAGGAACGCGTCAATTGGGACCGTCTGCGCAAGTACCGGCTGGAACGCGCGCGCGAAAAAATGAAGGCCCACGGCCTGGGCGCGATGCTGCTCATGTACGATGAAAACGTGCGCTATGTGACGAGCACGCTCACTCCCGGCTGGAACCGTCTCAAGCCCGGACTGCGCTATGCGCTGCTGTGCGGCGACGACGCGCCGGTGCTGTTCGAGCAGGGCGACATCGGCATCCACATCGAGAAGCATTCGCCGTGGATCCCCAAAGAGAACATCCGCTACTCCTACGCCTGGATCAAGGGCGCAGCCGGCGCCGCCTCGACCCAGCAGGTCACCAAGTTTACCAACGCGATCAAGCAGGAGATGAAGAAGCGCGGCGTGGACGGCATGAAGCTGGGTGTCGATTTCGTCGACATCAACATGATCCAGGTCTTCAAGGATTCGAAGATCGATTGGACCGACGGCATGACGCCGATGATGGAAGCGCGCGCCGTCAAGAACCAGGACGAGCAGGAGTGCTTCCGCCAGGTCGGCGCGATCGGCGACGCCGCGCACTGGGAGTTCATGAAGTTCCTGCGCCCGGGGCTCACTGAGAACCAGCTGACCGCGCACATCATGGAGTACCTCTACAACATCCCCGGCATGGAGGATGTCGAGGACGTGATCGTGTCCTCGGGGCTCAACACCTGGCCCAACTGGCGCAATTTCTCCGACCGCATCATCAAGCCCGGCGACATCGTGTTCATGGATCTCGCAGCGCTCACTTGGAACGGCTACAAGTCCTGCTACTACCGCACCTACTGCGTGGGCAAGGAGCCGACGCAGGAGCAGAAGGACTATTACGCGACCGCGCTCAAGTGGCTGTATGACTCGATCAAGGCCGTGAAGGCCGGGTGCACGACGCGCGACATCGCAATGAAGTGGCCGTCGGCGAAGGAAACCTGGGGCTACGAAGAGGAAGACCAGGCCGCCGCTAATCTGTGGGGCCACGGACTGGGCCTCGCGCAGTACGACCAGCCGGTCATCTCGCGCATCTGGTCGCTCGACCACCCGATCGAGATCAAGGAAGGCATGACCTTCGCGCTGGAGACCCAGCACGGCAAGAACCACCAGTGGGGCGTGCGCATCGAGGAGATGCTGATCGTGCACAAGGACAGCGTCGAGATCGTGTCCAACTTCCCGGTCGAGCAGATCACGGTGGTCGATCCGATGCCGGGCTATTCGACCTACGGCAAGCTTGCCGGTCAGTAGTCTCACTCAGGCGGCGGGCATTGCGTCCGCCGCCGATTAAGCACAGCAATGACACAACTGGTAGTTCCCTGTACCGCGCCTGAAGCGGCAGACGCTCAGCGCTTCGGTCCCAAGGCGGCGAATCTCGCCGCGCTCGGCCACGCCGGTCTGCCGATACCGGAAGGCTTCTGTCTGGATGCCGCTGCGTACCGCAAGCAGATCGCAGCCCTCGGGCTGGAAGCCGCTGCGCGCGGCGTATTCGCGGCGGACGATCGGCCGCAGGCGCGCCGCCATGCGCTGGCGATGAAGCTGGGGCTCCTCGATCAGGGCATCATCCCTGAGATCCTGGAACCTCTGCTCACGGCCTGGCGGGTACTCACCGACGGCGGAAACCGGCTCTGCGCCGTGCGCTCCTCTGCGCTGGTCGAGGATCGCGCGGGCTCGAGCTTTGCCGGACAGTTCGAAAGCTTCATCGGCATCTACAGCGAGGCCGACTTTATCACTTCCGTGCGTTCGTGCTGGGGCGCGCTGTGGGCGACGCGTGCGCTGCGCTACATGGCGGGGCACGACATCGATCCGGCGTCGACCGCGATGGCGGTGTTGGTGCAGCCTCTGATCAACGCGCGCTCATCCGGCGGTGGGCTGAGCCGCACCTCGGATGGCGGCATGCTGCTCTCCGCGACCTGGGGTCTGGGCTCGGCCATTGCGCAGGGCGAGGTGACCCCCGACCGTTATCAGTTTTCAAGCGACGGCAAGCTCGTCGATATCCTCGCCGGAAACAAGGATCACAGCATTGGTTGCGTTCTCCATGAAGAGCCGGAGCCGAGCTTCGTGGCGCACAATCTGAGGCGCGAGCCGTGCCTGAGCCCAGCGCAGGCTCAGGAACTCGGCGACCTGATGTCCCGCGTCGAGAAGCTGATGAATATGCCGGTCGAAATCGAGTGGGCGCTCGACGACGAAGGCTTCAAGCTCCTGCAGGGGCGCCCGCTTATCATGCAGCCCGCTCACGTGCCCGACGAGGAATGGGCGAGCCACCCGCGATTGAACGGCCATCCGGCAGGTATAGGGTGGGGCACCGGGCGTGCCTGCGTCGTAAACTGCGAGTGCGAGCTCGCCCGCATCGCGCCCGGCGATGTGCTGGTGACCAAGATCGCCGGACCCGCGCTCACGCATATTCTGCAGCAGGTCTCAGGCGTGGTCGCGGAGCGCGGCGGCAGCACTTCGCACCTGGCATCGCTCGCGCGCGAGCGCGGCATCCCCATGGTGCTGGGCGTGCACGACGCGACGACGCGCATTCCCAACGGCTCCATGGTTGCGGTGGACGGCGTGGCCGGCATCGTGCGCTGGATGCGCTGAGCGAGATCGCTGAGCGAGATAAATGTCCGGTGAGCGCCCGCGGGTCTATATCACCCAACCGGTCGCGGCGAGCGCACTCGATCGGCTGCGGCAGGCGGCTGATGTGGTTTTCAATCCCGATGCGCTGCACATCCCAAGCAAGAACGAGCTGATCACGGCGGTGCGCGATGCACACGTCCTCTACTGCCTGCTGCAAGATCGCGTGGATGCAGATGTGATCGCGGCCGGCAGCAGCCTGCGGGCAATCGCAACGATGAAGATCACGCCTTCCGATATCGACGTGGCGGCGGCCAGCGCACGGCGAATTCCGGTGACGGTAATTCCTCCGCTGGTCACCGAAGCGACGGCCGACATCGCATTCGCACTGCTGCTTGCGGTGGCGCGGCGGGTCGCAGAGGGTGACCGTCTGGTGCGCGCTGGTGTTTTTCCCGGCTCACAGTCCGCTTATCTCGAAGGCGCCATGGTCTATGGCAAGACGCTGGGGCTCGTCGGTGGCGGCGGGCGCATCGGCCGCGCCGTGGCGCTGCGCGCACGCGGCTTCGGCATGCGGCTCATCTACTGGGGGCCGCGCCGGCTCGCCGCAGGTGACGAGCAGGAAGCGGGCCTCGAGTACGCCCCGCTCGACGAATTGCTCGCGAACTCAGACTTCGTCAGCCTGCACACGCCGCTCAAGCCCGAGACGCGCCATCAGATCGGCGCGCGCGAACTCGCCCTCATGAAGCCCACCGCGTTTCTCATCAACACCGCGCGCGGTGCCATCGTCGACGAGCCGGCACTCGCGCATGCGCTCGCCGAGCGTACGATCGCCGGCGCCGGGCTCGATGTCTATGAAGACGAGCCGCACGTAACACCCGCGCTGCTCGCGATGAACCAGGTGGTGCTCACGCCGCATCTCGGAAGCGCGGTGCGTGAATTGCGCGAGCAGATGGCGCACGTGGTGGTTGACAATATCCTGGCAGTGCTCGCCGGAGAGCAGCCGCCCAACTGCTGCAACCCTGAGATCTATGCGACTGCCTGACGGGCAGGCATTATCCACTTTCATAAAACGCGACTACAAAGGAACGATCATGGCAGGCAAAGCAAAGGTAGTGCTGACCGATTACGTCTGGGAATCTCTGGACGTCGAGAAGAAAACGCTCGCAGGCCTTGCGGACTTGGTGCCGATGCAGACCAAGAAGCCCGATGAGTTTCTAAAAGAGGCGGCGGATTGCGATGCGCTGCTCAACACCTACGCTGGTCCGATTACCGCGGCGGATATGGCAAAGATGCCCAAGTGCAAGATCATCGCGCGCTACGGCATCGGTGTAGACACCATAGATCTGGAGGCCGCGACCCAGGCTGGGATCATCGTCACCAACAATCCCACCTATTGCATCGAGGAAGTGGCCGAGCACGCGTTTTCAATGATGCTCGCGTGCGCGCGCAAAATCGCGTTCTACGACCGGCTGGTGCGTGCCGGGCGCTGGGAAGTGCCGCCCGGCAAGCCGATGTTCAGGGTCTCCGGCAGCACGCTGGGCCTGGTCGGGTTCGGCAACATCGCGCGCCAGGTCGCAATCCGCGCCGTGGCGTTCGGCATGAAAGTGCTGTTTGCGGACCCCTTCGTCAAAGCCGGGCAGTTCGGCGATCTGGGCACCAAGTGCGAGCTCGAGCAGTTGTTCCGTGAGTCGGATTACGTGTCGCTGCATCCGCCGCTCATGGCGGAGACGCGCAAGATGATGAACGACAGCACCTTCTCTCAGATGAAGCCCACTGCGTTTCTCATCAACTGCGGTCGCGGTCCGCTGGTGGACACCGATGCGCTGGTGCGCGCGCTGGATGCGAAAAAGATCGCCGGCTGCGCGCTCGACACTACCGACCCCGAGCCGCTGCCCAATCCGCATCCGTTGCGCAATCGCGAGAACGTCATCATCAATCCTCATGCCGCCTGGTACAGCGAACAGGCGATGGTTGGGCTGCAGGCGGGCGCGCCGGGCGAAGTGCGGCGCGTGCTCACTGGAGAATGGCCGGTGAACGTGGTGAATCGCGCCGTCAAAGGAAAGAGCCGCGCCGGACTCTGATGCTGGAGCATCGGCCCTCCTGAGCATGTGTGGTCCCCTGCGGCAGGGCAGCAGGTGCGAACTGAGCACACCCGGGCCTGCTTTGCGCTGGAAGCCGGTTAAGCCGACAATGCGGCCCTGGAAAATGAAAGTTGGCGATGACGAGGATTGTGATCTTCAACCAGAAGGGCGGGGTGGGCAAGACCACCACCACGCTCAATCTGGCCGCGCTGCTCGCGCGCCGTGGCCGGGCGCCGCTCGTCATCGATCTTGATCCGCAGGCGCACATGTCTGCGGTCAGCGGCGCGCAGGTGTCTGACGGACGCGACAGCCTGTGGGGGTTTTACGGGGAATCGAAACCGCTCGCGCAGTTGATCCGCGCCGGGGACAAATGGTCGATCATTCCTTCGCATCTGGATCTCGCCAAGGTCGACAGCAAGTTCGGCAAGGGGCCGCAGGCGCTCAACATGCTGAATGCGGGCATCCTCAGGGAAAACCTCGTAAGCGGTCCTTTAACCCCGTCCCTTACATCAGCCGCGCGATTGTGATGGACGCGGCACGCCAGCGTCGCCAAGGTCAAGGTGCCGGCAACGCAATCCGCCAGGGCAGCAACACCTCGTAATCGTCAGCAGTCTTTGCC
>CAIVHG010000008.1 GCA_903905655.1 uncultured beta proteobacterium
AGGCTCGCGCAACCCTGTTCAAAACAATTTTGAATCGATCCAAAACCGCCGCCTGAGCACATCTCCAAAAACCACCGCTTCAGGCTCATACCTGCATTGGAATATACTCCCCCACTCAGCGGCGAGGTCACGCTGAACGCGCTTCTAGATTTCGGCTGGCGCCTCCGGGAGAGCAGGTGCGGACGCCTTGGCGCTGCGCGGGATGATGATCTCGATCGCTGTGCCGGCGCCCGGTGCGCTCGTAATATTCATTTGGCCGCCGAGCATCGCGGCACGCTCGCGCATGCCGATCAGGCCGAACGAGCGGCGCTTCGCCTGAGAGTCGCCGGCCATGCCTTTGCCGTTGTCATTGACGTCGAGGATGATCTTGCCCGAGGGATCCCCATACAGCGACACTACCACTTCGGTCGCCGCGGCATGCCGCGCCACATTGGTGAGCGACTCCTGAACCATTCTGTAAAGCGCCGTGGCGAGCCGGCTGTCCACGCTCAGGTCCTCCGGGTGCACGCTGAACTCGCAGTCGATGCGGGTTCGATCCGCGAACTCTTCGACCAGGCCGCGCAGCGCGGGCACCAGGCCCAGTTCGTCCAGCACCACCGGCCGTAGACGAGTGGCAATCTGCTTCACGGCGCGCGCCGTGTCGTTGAGCAGCAGGTTCATGTCCGCCAACTGCTGGTTCAGCGCCGGCGCGCTGGCGGGGACCGCGACGGCAAGCGCCTGCAGCTGCAGCTTGAGCACCGTGAGCTTCTGCGCGAGCTCGTCGTGCAGTTCGCGTGCAATGCGCTTGCGCTCCTCCTCCTGGATCGACTCCTGGACCGCGGTCAGCGCCTGCAGCTCCTGGTGCGACTTCTTCAGTTCCGCCGTGCGCTCCGCGACCCGGCGCTCCAGATTTTCGTTGAGCGCACGGATTTCGAATTCCATCTGTTTGCGCTCTGTGACATCCATCACCACGCCCGCCATGCGCACGGGCTTGCCTAACCCGTCGCGAAAGACTTCGCCTCTCACCGAGATCCAGCGCAGGCGCCGGTCGTCGGCCCGCTCGATACGGCATTCCATATCCAGTTGGCCGCCCTCCTTTGCCACATCAAACTTGCGCTGCACCTCCACGCGGTCCTCGGCGAGCACGTGCTCGATGAATATCTGGTAGCTCCATGCCTGCTGCAGCGACGAGTAGCCGAAGATCTGGGCGTGGCGCAGGGACCGCCACGCCTCATCGGTGGCGAGATCGAGATCCCAGACGCCCACCTCGCCGGCGGCCGACGCAAGATCGAGCCGCTGTTCGCTGTCGACCAACGCCTGCTCAGCCTCCAGGCGCAGGCTGATGTCCCGCGCCGAGCAAAACAGCGCCGGCCTGCCGTCGACTTCGACGCCGATGCTGCTGATCTCCACGTCGATCAGCCGCCCGTCGCGCGTGCGATGCTGGGTCTCGAACACGCTGGAGGCTGCGGTCGACTGCAGCAACCGCGCTACGAGCTGTTTGGCTTCCTCTGCGGACCACTGCGCGTCCCAGTGCGCGACGTTCATGCCCAGCATTTCTTCACGTGCATAGCCCAGCATGGAGCAGAAGGCATCGCTCGCTTCCTGAAGATTGCCCGCGCCGTCCAGCACATGGATGCCGTCGCTCGCGGTGCGCAACAGCATTTGGTAGCGGTGGCTCTTGCGCGCCAATTCGTCCTCCGCGCGCTGCTTGCCGCGCAGCATGACGGTGATGAAAACGCCCGCGAAAATAGCGAGCAGCGCGATGATTACCGCAAATTCCCTTTCGCTCCGCCAGGCAAAGAAGGCGTCATCCAGCGACAACGAGACCACCGCGTAGACCGGCAGGCCGCGCAGCTTGTGAAAGGCGTAAAGGCGCGAGACGCGGTCACGGCTCGACGTGGCAATCACGGTGCCGTCGATCTCTCCGGAGGAGAAATGTCTGGTCAGAAAGCCGCCCCCCGCCGCATCCTCGACTTTGCTGTCATCGAACGGGTAGCGCACCAACAGCGGTCCTAGGGAATCGTGCAGCGAAATGGTGCTGCTCTCGCCCAATGGAAGCGTGGCGTAAAAGCTCGTGAAGTTCTCGGCCAGATCCAGGCTCGCAGCTACCACGGCGCCGAACTGGCCGTCCGGCAGGTCGACGCGGCGCGCGATATTGACGACCCATTGATTGACGCCGCGCCCGAAGATCACCTCAGAGACGACCGGAGTGCTGCGGGGTTCGAACCTCAACGCCTGAAAATACTGGCGGTCAGCCAGATTGAGCGGTGCCGGCATATCCACGGAATTGGCGTAGACCGCGCCCTTGGCATCGCTGACGGATATCGAGATGACGCCCGCCGTACGCTCCTGGTGCGCTGCCAGGAGCGCCTTGAGATCCTTTTTGCGCGCCTCGGGCAAACGATCTGCGGAAAGCATATCTGCAGCCGTCAGGCGATCGACCACCCCCAGCAGCGCGAGGTTGGCGCGATCGAAGACCGCCGCCGCGTGCTGCTCGACCAGGCGCGCATAAGACACCGCCTGATCGTGGACTTTTTGCTCGGCGGCGCGCCGCGAATTGTAGACGGCCGATATCAAAAAACCGACAAAGGCCGCAATCACCAGCCACACCGCAACGTGCACCTGCATCGCCTTGCTCATACCCGCGCCGCCATCCTCTGGACCATAGAATCGTTTCCGCATCATGGTCAAGATCCGCCTGCCGGTCAATCCCTTCCCGGGGCAGGTGGGATGGCCGGCACAGCAATAGAGACTGCTTAAGGCGCGGCCAGCGTGCCGTCGATTTCCCGCAGTTCCGCTTCGCCGAGTTCTCCGGCCACCGCCGACAAACGCAGCCGATCTAGCAGCAGCTGGTATTTGGTCTGCAGCAGATTGCGCTGCATCTGATAGAAATCGTTCTGCGCGTTCATGAAGTCGAGCATCGTGCGCGCGCCAACCTCGACGCCGGTCTCGGTGGCATCGAGCCGGGACTGCGCCGACTTCAGCGCCTGCTCGCCGGCATGCACACGCACGCCGCCGGTGCTCACCGCGAGCCATGCCGCCTGCGCCTGGCGCAGCACCTGCTCGCGCAAGGCCCGGGTATCGAATTGCGCTTTGACTGCGAGCGCGCTCGCCTCGTCGCGCTTGGCGCTGCGCATGCCGCCGTTGTATAGCGGGATCGTGAGCTGCACGCCTACGGTGCGCGTGCTCGAGGTGATGTGTGTCGTGCCGAAGCCGCTCGCACCCTGCATCCGGTCGTCGGCGATGCGCGCCACCAGATCCAGGGTAGGTGAAACGAGGGCGCGGAATTTCTGCACCTCGTCGCGTGCGATTTCCTGGCCCAGCTCCTGCATCGCGAGCAAGGGATTGTGCTGCGCGGCCCGCTCCGTCCAAGCAGCCAGCGGCCCGGCAGCGTAGCGCTCGAACTGTGCGCTGCGCACGATGCGCTTGAGGCGCGGCGCCGGGCTGCCGGTGAGATCGCCGTACAAGGCGCGCCTGGTTTGCACTTCGTTGTCGGCGAGGATGACCTGGTTCACGACGTCGTCAAAGCGCGCCTGTGCCTCCTCGCGATCGGTCACGGGCGTGGCCCCCGCGTCAAATTTCTCCCGCGCCACATCTAGCGCATGCCCGGCCGCCGCCTTCTGCGCGGTGAGCGTTGCCAGCGTCTCCTCAGCCAGCACCAGCCCGAAGTACGCCTGCGCCGCGCGCAGGATCAAGTCCTGCTGCGCCGCGCGGAACTCGGCCTGCGCCAGTTGCGACTGGCGTTCGAGCTGCTGCGCGCTCGCCTGTCGCTGCGCGTTATACAGCGGCTGCTGCAGCGTCAGCCCCCAGGCGGTGGTCTGCCCGCCGTCGATCGAAGTGCGAAACGTGGCGTCATTCGACGCGCCGAATCCAGGCGCGGAGAATTGCGCTCCAGTCGTATTGCGGTCGTTCGTCATGTAACCGGCCGAGCCATTTACCGACACCTCGGGCAGACCCAGCGCCCGTGCCTGCCGCTGCCGCGTCTGCCCGGCCTCGAGCTGCGCGCGCGCCGCCTGGTAAACCGCGTCGTGCTGCTGCGCTGCGAGCCACGCATCGACGAGGTCTGCTGCGGCGTGCACTGCCGGCGCGACCGCAACCATTGCGAGGCCGGCGAGCAGGCTTACAGCGCGGACTGCGGCATTCATCAGGCGCATCTCATCGCTTTCAGTTGCCGGCGCTCACACCGAATTTGCGCAGGATGATCTCCAGCGGGCACCAGCGGGTCAAGCCGCTCTGCAGCAGATTGAATCCGACAAAGGCGGTGAACCAGAGCCAGTACGCGCTCACGAACAATGGGCTGGCCGATACGCCCAACGCCAGCGATATCAGGATGAAAGAACCCGCAAAGACGCGTGTGATCTGCCAGGAAGTCATGGCTGCACTCCTATGGTTGGTGGATGGGGCCGGCGGCGGTACGCGATGTAATAGAGCAGCGGTATCACGACCAGCGTGAGCAGCGTGGACACGAAGATGCCGAAAATCAGAGAAATCGCGAGCCCGTTGAAGATCGGGTCATCGAGAATGAACAGCGCGCCCAGCATGGCGGCGAGCGCCGTGAGCATGATCGGCTGGGCGCGGGTGATTGCCGAATGCACCACCGCGTCCTTGAGCGCGGCTCCGCGCGCGAGCTCCAGATTGATGAAGTCAACCAGCAGTATCGAGTTGCGCACGATGATGCCGGCGAGCGCGATCATGCCGATCATGGAAGTGGCGGTGAATTGCGCACCGAGCAGCGCGTGCCCCGGCATCACGCCCACCACGGTAAGCGGGATCGGCGCCAGGATAATGAGCGGCGTCCGATAGGAACCGAACTGCGCAACCCCCAGCAGATAGATGAGCACCAGTCCCACCGCGTAGGCAAGGCCCATGTCGCGGAAGGTCTCGTAGGTCACCTGCCATTCGCCGTCCCACTTAAATGCGTAGCCGCGGTAGCGGTCCGTGGGCTGGCTCACGAAATGCTCCTCCAGTGCAGCGCCGCCCGGCAGCGCCAGGTTCTTCAATGGAGCGCGCATTGCGAACATGCCGTAAAGCGGGCTGTCGACTTTGCCGGAGACGTCGCCGGTCACGTAGACCACCGGCAGCAGATCTTTGTGATAGATCGGCTGCTCGGCAAGCGCGTCCTGCACCGTCACCAGCTCGCGTATCGGCACCAGCTGGCCCTGCGCGCTGCGCACCGATAGCTGCAGCAGTTCGCGCAGGTTCGCCTGCGCCGCCACCGGCAGCTGCAGCCGGGCGCTCACCGGATATTTGCTCTCGTCGTGCAGATAGGTCGCCTCTACGCCAGACAGTCCGGCGCGCAGCGTGGACACGACATCCTGCTGCGCGATGCCCAGCAGGGCCGCCTTGCGCCGGTCGATGACGAGCACCTGCCGCGGCGCATCTGCGAGCGTGCTCGCGTCCACGTCCACCACATCCGGCGTAGCCTTAAAGAGCGTGCGCACGCGCTCGGCGAGGCGCCGCGCCGCGGCATCGTCGGGCCCGTAAATCTCTGCGACGATGGGCGCCAGCACCGGCGGGCCGGGCGGAACCTCAACCACCTTGACGCGGGCGCCGTAATGCGCGCCGATGCGCGCGAGTTCCGGCCGCATGTGGGCCGCGATGGCATGGCTTTGCTCGCTGCGCTGCGCTTTGTCGACCAGGTTCACCTGGATGTCGCCGACCTCACCTCCCGCGCGCAGATAGTATTGCCGCACCAGACCGTTGAAGTTGATCGGTGCTGCAGTGCCTGCGTACGCCTGGTAGTCAGTAACCTCTGCGCGGGTCGAAAGAAACGCTCCCATTTCGTGCAGCAGCGCCGCAGTGCGCTCCACGGGGGTGCCCGCCGGCATGTCGACCACCACCTGGAACTCGGACTTGTTGTCGAAGGGCAGCATCTTCAGCACCACCAGCCGCAGCGCCGGCAGCGCGAGCGAAACCGCGATCAGCGCGCCCACCCCAATCCAGAGCTTGAAACGGTTACGCGCGCCCTTCGCATCGTCGAGAAAAGGCGCATAGATGCGGCCGAAGATGCGCGCGAGACGTCCGGCAGTGGCCGGCGCGCCCACGTGCGCATGCGCGAGGAAGCGCAGCGCCAGCCACGGTGTGACGACAAAAGCGACCGCCAGCGAAATCAGCATGCCCATGCTGGCATTGATCGGGATCGGGCTCATGTAAGGGCCCATCAGCCCGGAGACGAAAGCCATCGGCAGCAGGGCCGCGATCACCGTAAGCGTGGCGAGTATGGTCGGGCCGCCCACTTCGTCCACCGCATACGGGATCAGCTCAGCGAGCGCCTTGCCGAGATGCAGCGCCTGGTGGCGGTGTATGTTCTCGACCACCACGATCGCGTCATCCACCAGGATGCCGATGGAAAAGATCAGCGCAAAAAGCGAAACGCGATTGAGCGTGAAGCCCCAGGCCCAGGAGGCGAACAGCGTGGCGGTGAGCGTGAGCACCACGGCGCTGCCCACGATCAGCGCTTCGCGCCGCCCCAATGCGAAGAACACGAGGGCCACCACGCACACCGTCGCGAACAGCAGCTTCTCGATCAACTTCAGCGCCTTGTCGTTCGCGGTCGCCCCGTAGTTGCGCGTCACCGCAACCTCAACCTTTGCAGGGATCAGCGTGTTCTTCAACCCGTCCACGCGCTGAATCACGGCCTGCGCGACGTCCACCGCGTTCTGCCCCGGCTTCTTGGTGACGCTCACGGTGACAGCCGGGTATTCGCCGCCGTTCTTGCCGGCAACTCCGTGCCACACGTAGCGCTCGGGCGGCGGCGCGCCGTCCTCGACCCGCGCCACACTCTCCAGGAAGACCGGCTTGCCTTCGTGCACGCCAACCACCAGCGCCGCGATGTCCGCCGCGCTCTCGAGAAACGGCCCGGTCTCTATGCTCACGCTGTGATTGTTGGCGACCACATTGCCGAGCGGCGCACCCAGGTTCGCCGACTGCAGGGCGCGCTCGAGGTCGCCGACCGTCACTCCCGCGGCGCGCATGCGCGCCGCATCGAGCTCGACATTCACCGCATGCTTGGGTCCGCCGAGGGTCACCACTTCGCGCGTGCCGCGCACGCGCTTGATCTCGGACTCCATCGAATGCGCGATGCGCTCCAGATCGAAGCCCCCAACCGCCGGATCTTTGGAATAGAGCGTGAGCGTGACGATCGGCACGTCGTCGATGCCCTTGGGCTTGACGATGGGCCGCAATGCGCCGAGGTTCGCGGGCAGCCAGTCGCGGTTCGATTCCAGCGTGTCGTAGAGACGCACCAGCGCTTCGGTGCGCGGCACGCCGACTTCGAACTGCACGGTGATGACGGCGAGCCCCGGCCGCGAGACCGAGGTGACGTGCTCGACGTTGGCGATCTGCGACAGCACCTGCTCCGCCGGCCCCGCCACCATCTGCTCCACATTGCGTGCCGACGCACCCGGAAACGGGATCAGCACATTGGCCATCGTAACGTTGATCTGCGGCTCCTCCTCGCGCGGGGTAACGATGACCGCGAACGCGCCGAGCAGGAGCGCAATCAGCGCCAGCAGCGGCGTGATGCGTGCGCTCTGAAAAAAGCGCGCGATGCGTCCGGATATGCCGAGGGGTGCCAAGTCGATTCCTCAGCGCTTTGCGGCGGCCACCGGATCCAGCGCCACGCGCTCACCGGCTTCCAGCCCGGCGAGCACTGCAACGCGCTCACCGGTAACACGCCCCAGGCGCACCTGGCGCAGCAGAAATTTGCCGTTCGCCGCCGCCACGTAAACAGCGTAGAGCTCGGTCCTTTTCACCACTGCGCCGAGCGGGATAGTCAGCTCGCCGCCGCCCTGCGCATTGAGCGGCAGATAAGCGCGTGCGTAGGCACCCGGGATCAGCTTCACGTTGCCGTGGAGACCGAGGCGCAACTGCAGCGTGTGGCTCGCCGCATCCTGAGTAGGCAGCAGCGTGACCGTCTGCGCGGTCTGCGAGCGCAGCTCCGCGGGCGCGCCGGGAAACTCGAGCTTTACCGCGGCCGATTTCTTCAGCGCGGCGATGTAGCCCTCGGGCAGCGTCGCCACCACCCGCAGCGCAGCCGGGTCGTAGACCGTCATCAAAGGCTTGCCCGGCACCGCCATGTCGCCGACTTCGGTGGCCACGCTCGCCACCACGCCGCCATAGGGCGCGTGCAGCACATGCAGGGACGTCTCGGTACCCGCAGCCTCGGCCTGCGCGAGCTGCGCGCGCGCCTGCGCCTGAGCGGACTTAAACTGTGCCTCCGCCTGGTCCATCGCCGCCTGGCTGATATAGCGCTTCTGATAAAGGCGCTGGCTGCGTTCGAATTCTTTTTGTGCTACATCCAACTGTGCGCGCGCTGCCCCCACCTGAGCGGCGCTCGCCTGCGACTGCTGCTGCGCTGCCCGGTCGTCGATGCGCGCGAGCACTTGGCCGCTGCGCACGCTGTCCCCGGCTTTAACGGCGAGAGCAGTCACTCGCCCCGCGACCTGCGCCGCGATCACTGTCTGGCGCACGGCTTCCACATAGCCGTCCGCGACGTAAATATCGCCAGCAGCGCCCGATTGCACGATCGCCGTCGCGACTGGCTGCGACTGCGCCGGGATATTGATCAAGAGCAACCCCGCGCAAATTGCTGCGGCTGCCAGCCACCGCTTACGAATCATCGAGTGTTCCTCGCGCCTCTCGCCGCTGCACTTAGCGGCCGATTGCAAACAAAGCCGCCGCGTTCGGCGGCACGCTCTAGCCAAATTGAATCAGGCCGTGATAATATCACTACATAGTTATATAGTCAATTATGATTACCGCTGCGGCAGCTGCCGTGAAACGGAGAATCGGAAGCATGCAAAAACTGGACGACGACGCCCTCGAGCTGGTGGCGCGCTATTTCGCCGCGCTGGCGGTCCCGGTGCGGCTAAAGCTGCTGAACGCCCTGCGCGAAGGCGAGCGCAACGTGGGCGAACTCACGCGGCTCACCGGCTGCACCCAGGCCAATGTTTCCAAGCACCTCGCACTGCTTGCGCACAACGGACTGGTCGCCAAATCAGCGCGGGGCACCAGCGTCTATTACCGGATCGGGGACGCCAGCACCTACCGGCTGTGCGATATGGTGTGCGGCCAGATCGCCAAACACTACGCGGGAAAAGCGGGACTGGAACAGATGTTCGCGCTGAGCGCCGGCAGGCAGCGCGACAAGGCGCTGTCCCGAGCGCGGCGTTAACGGGGTAGAGAGTTTGCAGCGCCCGGCGATTGCCGACCCACCGCCGGCGCGCGCGGAAATGTGAGGACCGCTTCGAGACCGCCCCCGGGCAAATTGGCGAGCGCGAGATCGCCACCGTGCGCGCTCGCGACGCTGAGCGCGATGGTGAGCCCGAGCCCGGTGCCGCCGCTCTCGCGGTTACGCGACGCTTCCAGTCGGTAGAAGGGCTCGAAGACGCGCTTGAGCTCCTGCTCTGGAATGCCGGGCCCGGCGTCGCGGATGCGGATGACCAGCGATTGCACTTGGTCCTCGACGACGATGTGCGCGCTCTTTCCGTATTGAATGGCGTTGTCGACCAGATTGCGCAAGCAGCGCTTCAACGCCTGCGGCCGCGCATTCAATGCACCCGACGCGGCGCCGCTGATCGTCACCGCGCCGCCGGTTTCGCGCGCATCCTCCTGGATGCTCTCCAGCATGGACATGATGTCGACCGGCTGCAGCGCTTCGCCAGTCTCCAGTCCGCGCATGAAATCGAGCGTCGCGCCGACCATCGCTTCCATTTCCTCGAGGTCGCGCGTGAACTTGATTTTGTTTTCGTCATCGTCCAGCAATTCGGCGCGCAGCCGCAGCCGGGTGATCGGCGTCTTCAGGTCGTGCGACATCGCAGCCAGCACCCGCGTGCGATCCTGTATATAGCGCACCAACCGCGCCTGCATGGTATTGAACGCCCGCGCCGCGCGCCGCACTTCGAGCGGACCCGACTCGGCGAGCGGCGGCCGGTTGATGTCCCGGCCGAGCTGCTCCGCGGCGTCGGCCAGCGCGTTGAGCGGGCGCGTGACCAGACGCACCGCGATCAGGGACAGCAGCACGACTGCAACGAGCAGTATGACCACCGTAAGCAGAACCCGGTACGGCCAGTTGAACGCCTCCTGAGGCTGGCGCGCGTCGAAGGTCGCCCACATGCCGTCGCGCAGATGCACTTGCGCGATGTACGAGAGCCCCGGCCCCGGCATTACGACGGGTCCTATGCCGCGCATGTAGCCCGGCCCGCCGCCCATGCCTGGCGTGCCGGGCCCGCGCGGCGCCATGATGCGCGCCGGCAGCGGGATCGCCGTGACTACGACCTCGACCGGCGTCGCGTCGCCGAGCGCGCGCTGCAGCACTGCGGAAAACAGTGCGGTATGCGCTTCGTTTTCGGGCTCAGGCGCTGGCAGCGCAACGCGCGCCGGAGCAAGCGCCACCTGCAGCGGCGGCGCGTCGAACACGGCCGCGATGTGGTGGCGTTCCGCGGCGTCGGTCGCTTCGAGCAGGCGCACGATGTCAGCGATGCGCTGCGCCGAGCGCAGGCCGCCGCTGCGATAGATGAGCTCGCCTCTCTCACGCAACTGCACCGCCAGACTCAGCACCTGAGCGAGGATGAGTCCGCCGAGCAGTATCAGGATCAGCCGGCTGAACAGGGATTGGGGCAGCAGCCGCATTCAGCGCTCCTGCTCGACCGGCACCGCGAGCACGTAGCCCTCGCCGCGCACGGTCTTGATGATCGCCGGCTCGCGCGCCGCGTCGCCGAGCCGGTGACGCAGGCGGCTCACCTGCAGGTCGATGCTGCGGTCGAACGCGTCGGATTCGCGCGAGCGCGTGAGGTCCATCAGCTGGTCGCGGCTCAACACGCGGTTGGGATGATCGAGAAAGATCCTGAGCAGCTTATATTCAGCGCCGCTCAGCGCCACCACCAGCCCCTCGCCCGAGGTCAGATTGCGGGTCGCGGCATCGAGTGTCCAGTTTGCAAAGCGGACGGTGCGCGCCGCATCCTGCCGGGAAACGGCGGACAGGCTGCGGCTGCGCCGCAGGATCACTTTGATGCGCGCTAGCAGCTCGCGCGGGTTGAAAGGCTTGGCCAGGTAGTCGTCGGCCCCCAACTCGAGCCCGACGATGCGGTCGATCTCCTCGCCGCGCGCGGTGAGCATGACAATCGGGGTTTCCGAGCGTGCACGCAGCTTCCCGCACAGCGTGAGGCCGTCGTCGCCGGGCAGCATGACGTCGAGCACGATGAGGTCGGGCGCGCTGGTATCGAGCGCCGCCCACATCGCCTTGCCATCGGCCACCGCGGTGACGCGGTAACCGCTTTTGCGCAAGTATGCGCTCAGCAGACTGCGTATCTCGCCGTCGTCGTCGACGACCAGGATGTGATCAGCGCTTTCCATGACGACACTTTATACCCGCAGCTCCCTGACCCGCGCAAAATTTTGTATCGCAGTGTATCAAGCGCCGGTGCCGACAACGTGGGATACAAAAAAGCCCACTCCAGAAATCGTCTGCTTACATCTCGATGCTGTAATGACTCCACGGACACGCGCACTGCATCCGGCAGACCAGAAGTTGATGCGCAGATCCGCAACGCAATCCTACTCAACTACTGATGGAGATGAATCATGAAAAAATCGTATAAGTTGGCATTGGCTGTGACCGCTTCTGCAGCCCTCGGCCTGGCAATCGCGTCCGCATACGCGCATCCGGGCGGGTTCGGCGGTGGCATGGGGCCCGGAATGATGCAGGGCATGACCGGCGGCATGGGCCCGTGGGCCGGAACCGCAGGGCCGGGAGCCAGGCTGGCGCTTGTCACCCCCGAAGAGCGCACCGCGTTCGCGGCACAGATGCGCGCCGCCAAAACGCCCGAAGAACGCCAGCAGTTCGCCACTGCGAGGCACACCGAGATGCAAAAGCGCTTCCAGCAGACAGGCGTTACGCTGCCTCAACGCCGCGCACCTTCCGCGGGCTTCGGTCCGGATCTCGGAAGCGGAACTGAATAATTGCCGAAAGGCAATAGGCTGTGCAGACGGGGCGGTGATCACCGCCCCGTTTTGCATTGTGCAAGGGATCGGCTACCGGCGGCACGCATCCCCGTAATGTTCGCGCCGTGCTTTAGAATGTCACTCACATGAAATACGCAGGAGATAAAACATGATACGCAATCTGTTAACCGCGGCCGCGCTGCTGGCGGCGGGCTGCGCCGTATTGCATACGGGCATCGCAGCTGCGCAACATCCGGCCACACATCAGCACAGCTTCGGCGACGCGCAAAAGTGGGCGCAGGTGTTCGACGACCCGCGGCGCGACGCCTGGCAAAAACCGCATCAGGTGATCGAAGCGCTGGGGCTCGCGCCCGATGCAGCGGTCGCCGACATCGGCTCCGGCACCGGCTATTTCTCGGTGCGCCTCGCGCACATGATGCCGAACGGCCGCGTCTACGGCGTGGACCTCGAGCCCGAGATGGTGAAGCACCTCGCCGAGCGCGCACGCAGCGAAGGGCTTAAGAACATCGTAGCCGTGGCGGGAGCTGCGGATAATCCGCGCCTGCCCGCCAAGGTCGACCTCATCCTCATGGTGGACGTCTACCACCACATCGGCGATCGCGAGCGCTATCTGCGCAAGCTGCAGGCGTCGCTCAAGCCGGGCGGTCGCATCGCCATCATCGATTTCCGCATGAACTCCCGCGACGGCCCGCCGAAAGGTGAACGCATCGCGCCGACGCGCGTGCAGACTGAATTCAAGAGCGCAGGCTACGCGCTGCTCAAGGAACACGCGTTTCTGCCCAACCAGTATTTTCTGATCTTCAGAGCGCTCAAGCCCTGAGGCTCGCCGGACGCCGGCCTACGTTGCTTAGGGTTGCTGCAGTTTGGCGATCAGGATCGGACACGTTGCCAGGCCCACCACGCGCTCGGTGGTGCTGCCCATCTGCAGCTTGGTGAGGCCGGTGCGCCCGTGGCTGCCGAGAACGATCAGATCCGAGCCCCACTCCCGTGCCTGCCTGATGACGGCCTCGTGCGGTCGGCCCTCCACGACCCTGCCCTCCGCCGCCAGGCCCGCGCGCGCGAGTTCGCCTGCAGTATCCGCAACGAACTGCCCGGCCTGCGCGCGCCACTCGGCACTGTGACCTTCCTCGACGGCAGAGACGACCAGCACCACGAGCCCGTAGCTGCGCGCAACTTTAGCGGCGAGCGTTGCCGCGGCGACACTGTGAGGAGAACCGTCCGTGGCAAGCAGCAGGCGCTTGCCCCACATGCGCGCCTCCTGCGGCACGGACAGCACATGGCATGGCGCCTGCCCGATCACTCGCGCCGCGATATCCCCGACCAACAGCCGCAGCAGCGCCCCGCGCTTGCCGCGGTTGCGGATCACGATCAGGTCGGCCGCGCGCGCGCGCGCTTCCTCGACGATTTCGAAAAACGGCTCCTCGCCCAGGCGCACGCGGCCCTCGATCTGCACGCCCTGCTGCGCCGCGCGCGCGCGTAGCCCATCGAGTACTCGCGAAGCTGCAATCTCGGCGCGCGCCGCGAGTTCCGGCGCGACGCTCACGTACTCCGGATTAGACACCTCCGGGTAGACTGCCGCGAGCCGGATGCCGGGACGGCTCGCCAGCGCGAGCGCAACGTCTTCGGCCGCCGCATCGAATTTCGTGCCCTGGGTTGCGAGCAGCACGCGCTCAAAGGGTTCGGTATTCATGCCCGGCGCCACACTCAATGCCCTGCGCCGAGCAGCCCGGAGGCCGCGAGCACGAGAACGCCAATATTGGCGATGGTAATCAGAACGTACGGCAAATCACGGCGCGCGATATAAAAGGGCAACAACGCCAGCCAGCATAGTCCGGAGACGCTGCACAGCAGACAGATGCCTAACAGATTGAGCGAGTCCGCGCTGCCGATGGACTTCAGCCAGGCCCACCCCGCAGGCGTGCCGGTGCGCGCGAGGTATTGGTCCACCGGCAGCGACCAGTATCTGGGCAACTCGCTTACCGGGACATGGGCAGGTATGAGTTCCAGCACGTAGATCATGAATCCGACCGCGAGCAGGGTGAACGATACGATGACCCCAATTTGCAGGATGCGCGCATACTTCAAGTGCTCGTATGTAAGATGCTCGTGCGTATTTGCGTTCATCTCAGTATCCCAGACCTTTCAGCAGCGCGCGCAGCCCGGCGAACAGCAGCATGCCGATCACCAGGCGGCGGATCGCCGCCGCATTCGCAACCTTGAGCACCCTGGAGCCGATCAGCGCGCCCAACATCATGCCGATGACCGATGGCACGGCGATGATCGGCAATACCGCACCCTCGTTGATGTAGACCCAGGCGGCCGAGGAAGTCATCGACAGGATCAGGCTGCTTGAGCCCGCTGCGACTTTGAGCGGCACGCCCATCATCAGATTCAAAGCCGGCACATTGGCCCATCCAGCGCCCAGCCCGAACATGCCGGCGAGCAGGCCGATCACCAGAAACACGAAGAAGCCGAGCGCCGTGCGCTGCGCCGCCCATGCCACATCCTTTCCCCCCGCGACATCATGGAACACGCCGGCCATCCTCAATGCAGCAGACAACGCATCGGGTGCCGCGGCCCCGGGCGTTTCGGACTTCCTCGATCCCCACATCAGCACGACGATGCCGAGAACCGTGAGCCCGAGTGAGATCTGGGCGACTGCTTCCGACAACCTCAGGCCCAGGTACGCGCCGGCGATGGAACTCACAGAGACCAGCAGCGCGAGCGGCAACGCCAACCTCAAATGCGCGAGCCCGATGCGCAGCAGCGCCGGGCTCGCAGCCAGCGCGCTGGCCAGCGCCACCAGCAGCCCTGTGCCGCGCACGAAATCCAGGTGGAAGGGGAAAAAGCCGCCGACGATCGGAACGAACAGCACGCCGCCTCCCACTCCCGCCGGCACCGCGATGATGCCGAGGATGAAGCACACGATAAACAGTAGCAGCGGCCACGCCCACCAGGCAAGCGCGGGCAACACGCCGCCCTGAACCGCGCTGCAGCCGCCGAGAAACAAGTACGGGGCGGCGGCCGGCAAGTACATCCAGCGCACCAGTGATTTGCTCGCCAGCATCCGCTCCTGCACCCGCTCAAAAAAATGTCGACCGGTAAGATTGTAGCTGCGAACCTGCGCCCCGTGGGTTTCGCCCGCATCAACAAGTAGAGAGTCGCCGCGCCGGCTATTGACGAGCCGCAGCCACGGGCGTTATATGCACGCATGCGCTACCATGTAGCGCATTAAGCATGAACCCTCAACGGCTATCCACGCAATCCGGAAGAGCAGCCCACATGAAGAAGTCCTGCACAGCACAAATTCGATGCGCATCTAAGAAGACTGGCCATAACGATCGCGGCCTGCGCACGATCAACAATGCACTGCGGGAGCTGCAGCCATGAGCGGGCAGGCACGAATCCTCCGCGCGCCGCGCGCGGGACGCGCAGCGTGGCGCTTGCTGGCGGCGCATGAAAAGCAACTGCGCGGCACGCACCTGCGGGAGCTGTTTGCCACCGATCCGCGGCGCGGCGAACGCATGAGCGCGGAGGCCGCCGGCATCTATCTGGATTACTCCAAAAACCGCATCAACGATGAGACGCTGCGACTGCTGCTGGAACTCGCCCACGAGTGTGGTCTGGGCGAGCGCATCGAAGCGATGTTTACGGGGGCGCACGTGAACACCACCGAAGACCGGGCAGCGCTGCACAGCGCGTTGCGCGCGCCGCGCGGCGAGCGACTGGTGGTCGATGGCGTCGAGGTGATCTCCCAGGTGCAAGAAGTGCTCGACCGCATGGCGACGTTCGCTGAGCGCGTGCGCAGCGGCGCATGGCGCGGCCATACCGGCAAGCGCATCCGCAACGTGGTCAACATCGGCATCGGCGGCTCCGACCTAGGTCCGGTCATGGCCTACGAAGCGCTGCGCCATTACAGCGCTCGCGATCTCAACTTTCGCTTCGTTTCGAACGTAGACGGCACCGATTTCGCCGAGGCCACGCGCGACCTGGATTGCACGGAGACGCTGTTCATCATCAGCTCCAAGACCTTCACCACGATCGAGACGCTGAGCAACGCGCACGCGGCGCGCGCCTGGTGCGTGGCCGGGCTCGGCGATGAGGCCGCCGTACGCAAACATTTCGTCGCAGTATCCACCAACGGCACGGGCGTTGCGCAGTTCGGCATCGACACCGATAACATGTTCGGCTTCTGGGATTGGGTGGGCGGCCGCTACTCGATGGACTCGGCGATCGGCTTGTCGACCATGATCGCCATCGGACCCGAACATTTCCGGGCACTGCTCGCGGGCGGGCACGCGATGGACGCACACTTCCGCAACGCACCGTTCGCCGCCAACCTGCCGGTGCTGCTGGGTCTCATCAGCATCTGGAACAACGATTTTCTCGGCGCGCAGACCACCGCCATCCTGCCCTACGATCAGTATCTCAAGCGCTTTCCCGCCTACCTCCAGCAGCTGGCGATGGAAAGCAACGGCAAGCAGGTAACCCTGCGCGGCGCGCGCATCGGCTATCAGACCGGTCCCATTTACTGGGGCGAGCCCGGCACCAATGGCCAGCATTCTTTCTATCAACTCCTGCATCAGGGCACCAAGCTCGTGCCCTGCGACTTCATCGGCTTTTGCCAAACGCTGAATCCTCTGGGCCGCCAGCACGACCTGCTGATCGCGAACCTGTTTGCGCAATCGGAAGCGCTCGCCTTTGGCAAGACCGCGGAGCAGCTGCGTGCCGAAGGCGTGCCGGCGCGACTGGTGGCGCACCGCACCTTTGAAGGCAACCGGCCGAGCAATACCCTGCTCGCGGAGCGCCTCACCCCCGCCGCGCTGGGCGCGCTGGTTGCGCTCTACGAGCACAGCGTCTACACGCAGGCCGCGATCTGGAACATCAATCCCTTCGACCAATGGGGCGTGGAGCTGGGCAAAGCGCTGGCGCAGCAGATGCTGCCCGAACTGGAGCTGCCGAGCGCGCCCGACGTCGCGCACGACAGCTCGACGCAGGCGTTGATCCAGCGCTACCGCCGCCTCAAGCGCTGGCCGACGACATAACCCACCCGATGAGCGCGCGCCTAAACGGGCAGCAGGTGCGCTGGCGCGCGCTCGCCGATGCAGATGCCATTGCGCACGAAATCGCACTCCGCATCGCAGCCGCTGCCGAGCGCGCAATCGCCGCCCGCGGAAGTTTCCACATCGTGCTGGCTGGCGGTGAGAGTCCGCGCGCACCGTATCGCCTACTGCGTGATGCGCACTGTGACTGGCAGCGCTGGCACGTGTATTTTGGCGACGAGCGCTGCGCTCCGCGTGAGGATGAGCTGCGCAACTCGCGCATGGCGGCGCTCGCGTGGCTGGACCTCGTCGCGATTCCGGCAACTCAGATTCACGTGATTCCTGGTGAGCTCGGAGCAGACGCTGGCGCACGCGCTTACGTGGAAGTCATGCGCGGCGTCGGTGAATTCGATCTTGTGCTGCTCGGCTTCGGTCCGGACGGCCACACGGCAAGCCTGTTTCCGCGACACGCTTGGGGAACGGATGAGCACGCTGCGGATGTACTCGCGGTCTACGACGCTCCGTTTCCAACGGCCGAGCGCATCTCGCTCTCCGCAGCGCGGCTGAGCCGCGCGCGCGAGGTGCTGTTCATGGTCAACGGCCTCGCCAAGCGCCAGGCGCTCACAGATTGGCGCGCCGGCGCCGATCTGCCGGTGCGCGCGATCACGCCCGCCGCGGGCGTGGATGTGCTCTGCGAATCCGCGCTGCTGGTTTAGGTTCAGCAGGTGCAGCGACTAGTGTCGGCGCGGCGGCTCGCGACATGCGCGCTGATCAACTCCAGCGCGCGGTTGCGTATCATCACCCCATCGTCGTCCATCAGCCACAGGCGCAGCAGGCCGGTCACGAACACGCAGGTGCCGAGCGCCGCGACGGCCGGCGTCAATTCCGGGCGCAATGCTCCCGCGACGCGCGCACGCTCATAGACCGCGGTCAGCTTTTCCGCGAGCTTGCCGCACTGCTCGATCTGGCGCCTGAGCTCGTCTTCGAACTGATCCACGTACTCGCACTTCAGGCTCATGATCTGAAAAGTCGAGCGCGTGGCCTCATCGTCGACTACCGTGGTGATGAGGTTGTGCAGAAAGCGCTCGATGCCGAGCAGCGGATCGTCGGTCGCGGCCAGCAGTTCGAAATCCGTGCGATCAATGAGCGGCAGCGCCACCTGCTCACGCATTGCGTTGAACAGCTCGGTCTTGTTTGCAAAATGCCAATAAATGGCGCCGCGCGTGACCCCGGCGGCCGCGGCGATGTGCTCGAGCGTGGTGTGCGCCACGCCGCGCCGCGCGAACACGCTCCGCGCCGCTGCGATGATGTGGCGGCGCGTTTGCTCCGATTCCTGCTTGGTTCTGCGCATGGGGGGCGCCTCTGGATGCGTTTCCGCGTTTACATACACCAGAGATTGTATATAATCACGAGCTCCATTGCACCCGGTGCCGTCCCATGCCTGCCCTGATGACCAAGTCGCACGTAAGATCCAAGCCGCGCTCCGCCCTCGCGGGCGCCTGCTTCGCGCTCGCAGCACTCGCCTTGCTCGCCAGTTGCGGCCAAAAGCCGCCCGCCGCTGCACAGGCACCGGGAGCGCTGCCCGTCACCCTGCTGGAAGTGGCGCCGCAGCGCGTGCCGATCGCCTTCGACCTCGTGGGCCAGACCGAAGGCTCGAAACAGGTCGAGGTGCGGGCGCGCGTCTCGGGCATCCTGCAAAAGCGCCTCTACAACGAAGGCGAGAGCGTGCGCGCCGGCGCGCCGCTGTTCCAGCTCGACCGCGCACCCTTTGAAATCGCGCTCGCACAGGCGCAGGCGCAGCTCGCGCAGGCACAGGCCCGCACCGATCAGGCCAAGCGCGAGGAAGCGCGCCTTAAACCGCTCGCCCAGGAGCGTGCCATCAGCCGCAAGGAATACGACGATACGCTTTCAGCGCTGCAGCTCGCGCAGGCCACTCAGGAGCAGGTCGCCGCGCAGGTAAACGCCGCCAAGCTCAACCTTTCGTATACGCTGATCGATGCGCCGGTGGCCGGCGTGACCGGGCGCGCCGAGCGTTCCGAAGGCAGCCTGGTGACGACCGATGCGAGCGGCAGCCTGCTCACGACGATCAACCAGGTCGACCCGATCTGGGTGCGCTTCAGCCTCGCGCAATCCGATGTCGACAAGCTGCCCGCGAAGCGCTTTACGCCGGGAGCCTCCACCGACATCGATCTCATGCTGCCGGACGGCACCAAGTACTCGGCCAAGGGACGCATCAATTTCTCGGCGACGGCGATCGATCCGCGCCTCGGCACCCAGCAGCTGCGCGCCGCCTTCGACAATCCGCGCGCGCAGTTGCTGCCGGGCCAGTTCGTGCGCGTGCACATCATGGCCGGCTATCGCGAACACGTCTACCTGGTGCCGCAGTCCGCGGTCCTGCAAAGCGAGAAAGGCTATTTCGTATTCGTGGCCGATGCTTCGGGCAAGGCAACGATCCGGCCAGTGACGACCGGCGACTGGGTAGGCACGGACTGGGCGATCCTCTCAGGCCTCAACACGGGCGATCGCGTCATCATCGACAACCTTATCAAGGTGCGCCCCGGCGCGCCGGTTACGGCGGCGCCGCGCGCCCCCGCCGCTGCGGCGAACCCGCAAGCCGCGGCGGCCAAGAAGTGAAGCGCTGAACCATGTCGCGTTTCTTCATCTTCCGGCCGATCTTTTCCGGCGTCATCGCGATCATCATCACGCTCGCGGGCATCATCGCCTCGCAGCAGCTGCCGATCGCGCAATATCCTGAAATCTCGCCGCCGACCGTCACCATCACCGCCAACTATCCGGGCGCAAGCGCGGAAACGCTCGCCAAGACGGTCGCCGCGCCGATCGAAGAGCAGCTCTCCGGCGTCGAGCATCTCATCTATTTCAACTCGAACTCCTCCTCGAACGGCACGCTGACCATTACCGCCACCTTCGAAGTCGGCTCGAACGTGAACCAGGCCGTCATCGACGTCAACAACCGCGTGCAGCTTGCGCTGCCGCGCCTGCCAGACGAGGTACGGCGCACCGGCGTGGTCGCGCAAAAACGCTCGACCGATATCCTGATGTTCATCGCGCTCACTTCTGAGGACCCGCGCTACGACACGCTGTACCTCAGCAACTATGCAACCGTCAACCTGCTCGACGACCTGAAACGCGTGCCCGGGGTCGCAGACGCGCAGATTTTCGGCGCGCGCGACTACTCGATGCGCATCTGGCTGCATCCCGACCGCATGGCGCAACTCGGCATCACCACCACCGATATCGCCAATGCGATCCGCGCGCAGAATGCGCAGTACGCGGCGGGCAAGATCGGCCAGGAGCCGGCGGCAGAAGGCCAGTCGATGGTCTACACCGTCACCGCCCGCGGCCGGCTCAACGAGCCGGCAGAGTTCGGCAACATCATCCTGCGCTCGAGCGGCCCCGGCGGCGTGCTGCGGCTACGCGATGTGGCGCGCATCGAACTGGGCGCACAGAACTACGACCTGATCACCTCGGTCGACGGCAAGCCGACGATCGGCGTCGGCGTGTTTCTGCAGTCGGGCGCCAACGCGCTGGAAGTCTCGAAAAATGTGCGTGCGAGCATCGAAACGCTTGCACGCAGCTTCCCGCAGGGCGTGACGCAGATGATCCCGTTCGACACGACGCGCTTCGTGGAGGATTCGATCCATGAGGTCATCAACACGCTATTCATCGCCGCCCTGCTGGTGCTGCTCGTGGTATTCGTGTTCCTGCAGAGCTGGCGCGCCACCCTGATCCCGATCATCGCGGTGCCGGTGTCGCTGATCGGCGCCTTCGCCGGCCTCTATGTGTTCGGTTTCACGATCAACACGCTCACGCTGTTTGCGATCGTGCTCGCCACCGGCATCGTGGTCGACGACGCCATCGTGGTGCTGGAAAACGTCGAGCGCCTGATGGCCGAGCGCAAGCTCACGCCCCGTGAAGCTGCCATCGAGTCGATGCGCGAAGTGACCGGAGCGATCATTGCGATCGAATTGGTGCTGGCCGCGGTGTTCATCCCGGTGGCCTTCCTGGGCGGACTCGCGGGCAAGCTCTACCAGCAATTTGCCGTCACTGTGGTAACCGCGGTCACGATCTCAGGGTTGATCGCGCTGACTCTCACGCCCGCGCTGTGCGCGCTACTGCTCAAGCAGAGCCACAAGGAATCCATCGCGTTCCGGCCGTTCAACCGCGCCTTCACCTGGTTCTCCGGAAATTACCTGAGCGGCGTGCGCCTTGCGTTGCGGCACAAGATCCCGGCGCTCATCGCGTTTGCTCTGGTGATCGCGGCAGGCATCGCGCTGGTGCGCTTCATCCCGAGCAGCTTCGTGCCGCCGGAAGACCAGGGCTACGTGCTGGGCGCGATTACGCTGCCGGATGCGGCAACGCTGTCGCGCACCAAACAGGTGGGCGAGCAGATACAGAAACTGCTCAACGAGCACCCCGCGATCGAGCACGTGTTCGTGGTTACCGGCTTCGATCTGATCGGCGGCGGCAGCAAGACCAACACGGCTACGATCTTCGTATCCCTGAAACCGTGGAACGAGCGCAAAGAGAGCGCCGAGGACATCGTCAAATACATCATGATGAAGGGCGCGGGCATCAGCCAGGGCCTGGTGCTCGCCTTCAATCCGCCGCCGATCCGCGGGCTCGGCAACTCCGGTGGCTTCGAAGTCTATGTGCAGGACCGCGCCACCGCCGACCCGCGGAAACTCTCCGAGGTCGTCCAGCAGTTCACCAGCGCGCTGCGCGCGCGGCCTGATCTCGCCGGCATCAACACCTTCTTCCGGCCGACCGTGCCGCAGGTCTACGTCGAGGTCGACCGCGAAAAAGTGCTGTCGCTGGGCGTGCCGCTGAGCGATGTGTTCGATGCTCTGCAAAGCACCATGGGCACGCTCTACGTCAACGACTTCAACCGCCAGGGCCGCACCTACCGCGTGCAACTGCAGGCCGAGGCTCCGTATCGCACGCGCCCCGAAGACCTGGGCAACGTCTACGTGCGCTCAGCGTCCACCGGAGAGCTGCTGCCGCTCAAAGCGATGCTCACCATCCAGGGCGCGGTGGGCCCCGAGCAACTCGAGCGCTACAACGGATTTTTGGCCGCGAAAATTATTGGCGGCGCGCCGCCCAACGTGAGTTCCGGACAGGCAATCGCGGCGGTCGAAGAAGTCGCCGCCAAGACGCTACCAGCCGGCTACTCGATCGCATGGACCGGCGCCGCCTTCCAGGAAAAGAAGATCGGCGCGGCGTCGATCATCGCCTTCACGTTCGCAATCGTCATGGTGTTCCTGATCCTTGCCGCCAACTACGAGCGTTGGACGCTGCCGGTCGCGGTGTTGCTCGCGGTGCCGTTCGGCCTGCTCGGCGCGCTGCTCGCGATCCTGTTGCGCGGCATGAGCAACGACATCTATTTCCAGATCGGGCTTCTGGTGCTGATCGGGCTCGCCGCGAAAAATGCGATCCTGATCGTCGAATTCGCCGCACAGAAGCAGGCTGCAGGCATGTCTGCGCTGGATGCTGCAATCGAAGCTGCGCGCCTGCGCTTCCGGCCCATCATCATGACTTCGCTGGCATTCGTGCTCGGCGTGACGCCGCTGTTCCTCGCGACCGGTGCCGGCGCCGCGGCCCGCCGCTCGATGGGAACGGGCGTGCTCGGGGGAATGATCATCGCCACCTTCGTCGCGACGCTCTTCATCCCGCTGTTCTTCGTGCTGCTGTCGAGCCACCACAAACCGCGGAGCGCGACGCCGCTTGCGGCGACCGAGGACACGCCACTATGAAAAGCGCGCGTTATCTGAGCGTGCTCGCAGCAGCGCTGCTGCTCAACGCCTGCATGCTGTTGGGACCCGATTATCAACGGCCGGCCAGCGCATTGCCCGCCGCCTTCCCCGACTCCGCAAACGCGGCGGCACGCCCCGATACGCTCGCCACCGACTGGTGGACGCTGTTTGGAGATTCCACGCTTAACAATCTGGTGCAGTCCGCGCTCGCCAACAATACCGACGTGCGGCGCGCCATCGCGCGCATCGAGGAAACCGACGCCAATCTGCGCGCCGCCGGCGCGGCGTTCCTGCCCGAGGTCGATGTGAGCAGCTCAGCCACGCGCTCTGCCGTGAGCACGCGGACCGCGGTGCCTATCCCCGGTACCGTTCCAACGGTGCGCAACGATCTCCGACTCGGACTCTCGTCGTCCTTCGAACTCGATTTCTGGGGCAGGCTGCGGCGCGGCGTCGAAGCAGCGCGCGCGCAGGCGCTGAGCTCGCGCTATGCGAAAGACGTGGTCATGCTGTCGCTCGCCAGCCTGACGACCCAGGCTTATTTCGTGTTGCGCTCGCTGGATGCACAGATCGCAACCACGCGCGCAACGCTCGCAAGCCGCGAGGAATCGCTCTCCCTGGTGCGCCGCCGCGCCGACGCGGGGCTCGCCTCCGACCTCGAACTCAGCCAGGCGACCGGTGCGCGCGCCGATGCCGCCACACAGTTGAGCGAGCTCACACGCCAGCGCGCGCTGGCGGCCCATCAGCTCGCCACCCTTACCGGCAAACTGGACCTCGACCTCACCGCCGGCGACCTGCGTGCGCTGCCGCAACCCGCGCTGCCGCCCGCCGGCCTGCCTTCTGCACTGATTGAGCGCCGCCCCGATATCCGCCAGGCTGAGCAGGACCTGATCGCTGCCAACGCGAAGATCGGCGTCGCGCGGGCGGCAATGCTTCCGACGATCTCCCTCACCGGCTCCTTCGGCACCCAAAGCGCGGCGCTCGGCTCGCTATTTGAAGGCCCGGCGCGCATCTGGTCGATCGGCCCCACCCTGACCGCCCCGCTGTTCGATGCGGGCAAATACGCGGCACTCGCCCGCGCCGAACAGGCGCGCGCCACGCAAGCGGTCGAGAATTACCGCAAGAGCATAGAAACCGCTTTTCGCGAAGTCGCGGACGCGCTGACCAACGTGCGTCAGCTCGCAGCCGGTGAAACCGATATGCAGACTTCCGTCACCGCAGCGCGCGAATCATTGCGGCTTGCCAACCTGCGCTACGACGCGGGCTATGCCGGCTATCTGGAAGTGCTCGATGCGCAGCGCACGCTCAACCTCACCGAACTGGCACTCGTGCGTAACCGCCAGGCACTGCTGTCCGCCGACGTGGATCTGATGCGGGCGCTGGGCGGCGGATGGTACGCCCAGCCGCAGGCGGCAGCACGCTAATATCCGCGCGCAGCAACGCCACGCGCTTTTGCATGTTCACTGCGCGCATGGTGACGTCTTCAAAAATAGTAATAGTCCCGTGCGCGGTGCCGAGCGGCATGTAATTAATATCCCCCCTTCAAACGCTCGCTCCCGATCACGGCGCTGCCTATCACCAGCAACGCCGCCTGCGCTCCTCTGAGGGAATTGTGGTGAAATAGCACTTCACCACGCCACTCGGCTACCTGGACACGCACACCATGGCAGACCCACGCAAGATCGCGCCTATTGCTCCCGCCCCGCATCAGCGCCGGCAGCCGCTGCCGGTGCAGATACCGAAACCGGCAGAAGACGACGCGGATGCACCCGCACGCCTCGCCGCCCTCCTGCACAGCAAGACTTACCTGCAGGCGGACGAAGACGTAGAGTTCCTCAATCAGTATGCAACGCGCGGGCCGCGGCTGGAGGTGGATTATCTCAAGACCGAACTGCTGCTCGCGCAACACGGCATCGATCAGACCATCCCCGTATTTGGCAGCACGCGCATCGTGGAGCCGGCGGCGGCGCAGCGCGCGGTTGAGCGTGTCAGGACGGCGCTTGCCGGTGATCCGCTAAACAAGTCGCTGCAGCGCGAGTTCGGGATTGCAGAGCGCATCCTGACGAAGAGCCGTTATTACGAAATCGCACGCGAATTTGGACAGCTGGTATCGAAGCAATGCAGCCGCAATCCGGGCTGCAGAACGGTGATCATGACCGGGGGCGGCCCGGGCATCATGGAAGCCGCAAACCGCGGTGCGCACGACTGCGCTGCGCAGTCGATCGGGCTCAACATCAGCCTGCCTCACGAGCAGTTTCCGAATCCTTACATCACTCCGGAACTGTGCTTTCAATTCCATTATTTCGCACTGCGCAAACTGCATTTTCTGCTGCGCGCAAAGGCGCTGGTCGCATTCCCCGGCGGATACGGCACCTTCGACGAACTGTTCGAAGCGCTCGCTCTGGTTCAAACGCGCAAGATCAAGCCGCTGCCCATCATCATGGTCGGCGAAAATTACTGGCGCAAGGCGGTCGATATCGATTTCCTGGTCGACGAGGGCGTGATCGACCCCGAAGACCAGGAACTCTTTTGGTACGCCGAAAGCGCTGCCGAGATATGGGAAGGGATACTGAATTGGCACGACAAGGCGGGTACGCCGCTGGCCCGCGACGCGCGGTGAGTACGGACTACACAACTCCGCCTATACCCGTCACCGTTTCATGATCCGCTGGCTAGCTCCCACCGATCCATTTCCGCCGCTCACTGCGGCCCTCACCGAACCCAACGGACTGCTCGCTGCCGGCGGCGACCTCTCTCCGAAGCGGCTGATCGCCGCCTATCGGCGCGGCATCTTTCCATGGTTCGGCAGCGGGCAGCCGATCCTGTGGTGGAGCCCCGATCCGCGCATGGTCCTCTACCCGGACAAACTCAGAGTATCGCGCTCGCTCGACAAGGCGCTGCGCAACCGCAGTTATGAAGTGCGTTTCGATACCCGTTTTCGCGCGGTCATGCAGGCCTGCAGCGAGCCGCGCGCCGGCCAGGACGGCACCTGGATCAACGATCAGATGATCGATGGTTACTGCGCGCTGAATGAACAGGGCATCGCGCATTCGGTGGAAACCTGGATCGACGGCGAACTCGCGGGCGGGCTCTACGGGGTGGCATTGGGCCGCATGTTCTTCGGCGAATCGATGTTTACGCGGGCCGCCGATGCCTCGAAGATCGCGCTCGTGCACCTGGTGCGGCGCCTGCAGCACTGGCGCTTCGGCATGATAGACTGCCAGATGCCTACCCCTCACCTGCGCTCTATGGGTGCGCGCGAGGTTCCACGCGCCGATTTCATGTGCAGGCTGGAGGAATTGCTAAGCTATGAAGATGTAATTGGCCCATGGACACTAGACGATGACGCTGCTGCGTGATTTTCCGCTGTCTATCCTGCAGTTTTATGCGACGGCCCCGTACGCATGCAGCTATCTGCCGGACCGCATGGCGCGCTCGCAGGTCGCCACCCCCAGCCACCTGATCCATACCGCGCTCTACAGCGAACTGGTGCGTGCGGGCTTTCGCCGCAGCGGCGCATTCACCTATCGCCCCCACTGCGAGCATTGCCAGGCCTGCGTACCGGTGCGCGTGGAGACCGAAGAATTCCGCAGCAGCCGCACGCAGCGCCGCATCTGGAAACGACACGGCGCGCTCACGGCGACAATACTCGAACTCAAATACAACCCTGAACACTATGCGCTCTATCTGCGCTACCAGTCGGCGCGCCATTCGGGCGGCGGCATGGATCAGGACAGCCGCGAGCAGTACCGCCATTTCCTGCTGCAGACGAATGTGGACACGCAGCTGGTTGAATTTCGCGAAGACGGTGCGCTGCGCATGGTGAGCATCGTCGACCAACTGGAAGACGGGCTGTCCTCCGTCTACACTTTTTTCGACCCCGACATCCCAGGCGCAAGCTACGGCACCTACAACATCCTCTGGCAAATCGAGCGCTGCCTGAAACTAGACCTGCCCTATCTCTACCTGGGCTACTGGATCGCGCAGAGCCGCAAGATGGCTTACAAGATCAATTTCCAGCCGATGCAGGGTTACATCGAAGGCAGCTGGCAGCCGCTGCCTGCCGAGCACGCGGGCTAGCGCCAGCCGTCAGTCCGGCAAGTTGCCGGCAACTGAGTTCTGCGCCCACAGTCTTAAGAGCGAGAATCCCACCGCCAGCAGCGTCGGGCCCAGGAAGATACCGACGAAACCGAAGCCGAGCGCACCACCGAACACACCCAGAAATACCAGCACGAACGGCAGGCTGCTGCCGCGGCTGATGATGAGCGGTTTGATCACGTTGTCGATGCCGCTGATCACAAAGAATCCCCACAGCGCCATGAAGATCGCCCATCCCATCTCGCCCTGATAGGCAAGCCACACCACCGCGCCGCCCCACAGCAGCGGCGGGCCCACCGGCAGCATGGAGAAGAAGAAGGTGAGCACTCCCAGCAGCAACGCGCCCGGCACGCGCGCGATCAGAAAACCGATGGTCGCCGCCGCGCCCTGCGCCAGCGCGGTGCCGATGATGCCGTAGATTACGCCGTTCACCGTGCCGCCGATGGTGAGCAAGAGGCTCTCGGCGAGATCGCCGGCCACGTGCCGCAGCAGCGCGCGCACCGCTGCGATCAATGCCACGCCGTCGCGATAGAAGAAGAAGCCGATGAATGCGGCGAGCGCCAGCTGGATCGCGCCCTCGCCGAGCGCTAGCCCGAGCTGTACCAGCGCGTTCTGCATCGAGGGCAGCACTTTCTTGAGAAGCTCGAATGCCTTTTCCTTGCTCAACGCGGTCTCGCGCCACGCGGTGTCGAGCGCCTCGCCCACCAGTGGTGTCTTGCGTACCCATTCGGGCGGTCCCGGCATGCCTTGCGCGAAGAACGAATGGGTCCGATCGACCAGCGCGGTCGTGGAATCCGCCAGGTTCACAGCGATGACCGCGACCGGCAACACGACGATCACGATCAACAGCAACGTCATCAGCAGCGCCGCCGGGGTGCGCCGTCCGCCTACGGCGCCCTCGAGGCGTCGATACAGAGGCCAGCTCGAAAAGCACACCACCGCAGCGCACAGCAGCGCGGTGACGAAGGGGCGCAACACCAGCAGGCAGCCCAATACCAGCAGCGTGATCGCGGCAATCTGCACGAACTGCTCAAAACGCTTTTCCACGCGGTGGTTTTCCATGGTTACAGTCTTTCTATCACGCGTCATGCAGCGGGTCAAACGCTCACGTCAAGCTCGCTCTGAGCGGTAAAATAGCCGCATGTCCTATCCCCTGCTGCGGCCGCTGCTGTTTGCGCTCGATGCCGAAACCGCGCATCACCTTATGCTCGCCTCGCTCACTGCGCTCGACCGGGTGGGACTCGCGCAGCTCGCAGGCGCGCGCACCGCGAGCTGTCCGCGGACCGTGATGGGAATCTCTTTTCCGAACCCGGTGGGGCTCGCGGCCGGTCTCGACAAAGACGGCGAGCACATCGACGCGCTCGCCCGCCTCGGCTTTGGCTTCATCGAAATCGGCACCGTCACCCCGCGCCCGCAGCCGGGCAATCCCAAGCCGCGCCTGTTTCGATTGCCGCGCGCGCAGGCGATCATCAACCGCATGGGTTTCAACAACCGCGGCGTCGATCACCTGGTGGAGCGCGTCAGACGCGCGCGCTACCGCGGCGTGCTCGGCATCAACATCGGAAAAAATTTCGACACGCCGCTCGCGCGCGCAACTGACGACTATCTGGCGTGCCTGCGCAAGGTCTACGCGCACGCGAGCTATGTCACCGTCAACATCTCCTCGCCCAACACCGCGAACCTGCGCGACCTGCAACGCGACGATGCGCTCGCGCCACTACTGGCAACGCTCAAGGACGAGCAGCGCCGGCTAGCCGATCAGCACGGAAAGTACGTGCCGATCGCCGTCAAGATTGCGCCGGACCTCGACGAGCCTGCGATCAATGCCATCGCGCGTCTGCTGGTCGAGCATCAGATCGATGGCGTGATCGCAACCAACACCACGCTCGCGCGCAATGGCATTGCCGGCCTCGCTCACGCCGCGGAGCGTGGAGGATTGAGCGGCGCGCCGCTCACTGCGCAGTCGCTACGGGTAGTGAGTGCGCTCAAGCACGCCCTCGACGGTGCGTTGCCGATCATCGGCGTGGGCGGCATCATGAACGCAGATGCGGCCCGCGACATGACGGACGCGGGCGCCAGCTTGGTGCAACTCTACAGCGGGCTGGTCTACCGCGGCCCGGCGCTGATCGGTGAAGTGGCGGCGGAACTCTGCGCAACGGAGGAGTGAGATGCGGATCGGCGTGCCCAAGGAAATCAAGGACCACGAATTCAGGGTCGGCCTGTCGCCAGCCGGAGCGCATGTACTCGCGGCACACGGTCACGACGTGGCGGTGCAAAGCGGCGCCGGTGCCGCCATCGGCTTCGACGATACTACCTATGAAGCAGCGGGCGCACGCATCGTAGCGAGTGCAAAAGAAGCTTATGCGGCCGAACTCGTGATCAAGGTGAAAGAGCCGCAGCCAGTGGAATACGAGTACACCCGCGAAGGCCAGATCTTGTTCTGCTATCAGCATTTCGCGCCTGCGCCGGAACTCCTCGCAGCGATGCTCGAGCGCAAAGTGACGTGCATTGCCTATGAGACGGTCACTGCCGCCGACGGCAGCTTCCCGCTGTTGATGCCGATGTCGGAGATTGCCGGCCGGCTTGCAGTTCAGGTCGGCGCCTGGGCGCTGCAGATGGCGAACGGCGGCAACGGCGTGCTGCTCTCCGGAGTAGCCGGAGTGCCGCCCGCCAAAGTCGTCATCATCGGCGGCGGCACGGTCGGCACCAATGCCGCGCGCATCGCGCTCGGCTTCGGCGCCGACGTGACGCTACTCGATCGCAGCCCGGAGCGCTTGCGCATACTCGAAGCTGTGTACGGCGCGCATCTCAAGACCTGCTTCTCCGAGCCGCAGGCTCTGCGTGCGCTGGTGCGCGAAGCCGATCTAGTGATCGGCGCCGTACTACTGCCGGGCAAGCTCTCGCCCAAGCTCATCACGCGCGCCGATGTCGCTGCCATGGGCAATGGCTCGGTGCTCGTCGACGTCGGCATTGATCAGGGCGGCATCGCCGAGACCTCGCATCCGACCACCCATTCCGACCCGATCTACGTCGAGTCCGGTGTGGTCCACTACTGCGTGGCCAACATGCCGGCCGCCGTATCGCGCACCGCAACGCTGGCGCTCACGCATGCAACGCTTCCCTATGCGCTGGCACTCGCAACCCAGGGACTGCGTGCGGCGCTGGCCGCGGATGCCGGACTGCGCGGCGGACTCGAAGTCCATGCTGGCTGCGTGACGCATCCGGATCTCGCCGCCGACGTCGGCCGGCCTTATGTGGCTGCGGAAGAAGCGCTCCGCACGTAATGCATTCCCGTGGAAGTAGCGCTCAGGCGGTGAATCGCGCTCATCTGGCCGCGCGCATCGATGCGCTACTGCCGCAGACCCAATGCCGGCAATGCGGCTACGACGGCTGCCTGCCTTATGCGCAGGCGGTGGCGGAAGGGTGCGCCGACATCAACCAGTGCCCGCCGGGAGACGATGCCGGCGTGCAAGCGATCGCCGCGCTGCTCGGAATGGAGCCCAAACCGCTCGACCCGCAATTCGGCAGCCCGCATCCGCCGGAAGTGGCTGTCATCGACGAAGCGCTGTGCATCGGCTGCACGCTGTGCATCCAGGCCTGCCCGGTCGACGCCATCGTGGGCGCAGCAAAATTCATGCACAGCGTAATCGCCGACGCGTGCACCGGATGCCGGCTGTGCCTGCCGCCGTGCCCGGTCGACTGCATCCAGATGCTGGCAACTGATGCCCGTGCTACAGAGGACAAGCGCCGTGCAGATGCGGTCAATGCAAGGCTGCGCTTCGAGCGGCGCGGCGCGCGGATCGCCCGCAAACAGCAGAGCCAAGGCATACAACCCGAAAGCATCAAAACGCTCACCATCAAGCGCGCGCTGGAGCGCGCCCGCCTGCGGCTCGCGCAGCGCCGGCCGCTCACCAAATGAATACCCAACTGCGCGGCGCAGCCTGCGCACCCCGAGCGAGGCCTGCCCCATGAACGCACAGCAGCGGGCGGAGATTTTCCGCCGCTTTCGCGCAGCAAATCCCGAGCCCAAGCCGGAGCTCGAATACACGACACCCTTCGAGCTGATGGTGGCCGTCATCCTGTCAGCGCAGGCCACCGACAAGAGCGTGAACCTCGCGACCCGCGAGCTATTCAAGAAGGCGCGCACGCCGCGCGCCATCCTTGCGCTGGGCACTGAGGGACTGGAGCACTACATCAAGCGCATCGGGCTGTTTCGCGGCAAGGCGAAGAACATCATCGCCACCTGCGGCCTGCTGCTGGCGCGTCATGCCGGCAAGGTGCCGGCGACCCGCGAGGAACTTGAACAACTGCCGGGCGCCGGCCGCAAGACCGCGAACGTGATCCTCAACATCGCCTTCGGGCAGCCGACCATCGCCGTGGATACCCACATCTTCCGGATTTCCAACCGCATCAGCCTCGCCCCCGGCAAGAACGTGCTGCAGGTCGAAGAGAAGCTCCTCAAGAATGTCCCTGAGGAATACCGGCAGCACGCGCACCACTGGCTGATCCTGCACGGACGCTACGTGTGCAAGGCGCGCAAGCCCGAGTGCCCTTCCTGTCTCATCAAAGACCTGTGCGAGTTTCGCGGCAAGACCATGGCGGAGGCCAAGTGAAGGGCCTGCGCTTTCATTCCGCGGACACGCCGCGAAAATTTCGACCGCTCCATGTTTAACCCGTCGCGCGACGAAGCGCGCCGCTTCCTGTTCGAAAGCTGGCGCAAGTACGGCGCCGCCGAGCCGCTGTCCGGCCTCGAGCGCGTCGCGGTGCATGTCATCTCCCTGCATCCCGAATACCACGCGCTGCTGACAGATGCGGAGCGCAACGCTGACCGCGACTATCTGCCGGAGCACGGCGCGGTGAATCCCTTCCTGCATTTGTCGCTGCATCTTGCCCTGGAAGAGCAGCTCGCCATCGATCAGCCGCCCGGTATACGCGGCGAGTTCGAGCGCATCGCACACGCCACCGGTTCCGAACACGACGCCAAGCACGCGCTGCTGGAATGCCTGGCCGAGACGCTGTGGCAGGCGCAGCGCATGAACGCGCCGCCGGACGCCGCCGCCTATCTGGAATGCATGAAGCGCCGGTGAATGCAGATCTCAGAGTTCTTTACAATTGATGTAGTAGGATGCAGAGCGCGCCCGCAGGCAAACGCGGCTTCGATCGGAGTATAGCGATGAAAATTCAGAACATCGGCATCATGAGTCCCGGCGACATGGGGCAGGCGGTCGCGCACCAGCTGAAGCTCGCCGGATTCAACGTATACACCGCACTCGACAAGCGCAGTGCGCGCACCCGCACGCTCGCCAAGCAGGCGGGCATCGCCGACGTGGGCTCGCTGCACAAACTCGCCGAGCAGTGCGAAGTCATTTTGTCGGTCATGCCCCCAGGGGCGGCGCTCGAATTTGCCGGCGAGCTGGCGCAGGTGCTGAGCGCCACGCAGCAAAAAGTGCTGTTCGTCGATTGCAATGCCGTTGCGCCAGCGACCATGAAAGCGATCGCCGAAAAAATCACGGCGGCCGGCGGGCGCTGCGTCGATGCCGGGATCACCGGGCCGCCGCCGCGCGGCACGGCAAAGACGCTGATGTGGGTCTCGGGCCCGGAGGCAACTGAACTCGAACAGCTGGCGAATCCGCTGATGACGGTGCGCGTGCTGAGCGAGCGCATCGGGGACGCGAGCGCATACAAGATGTGCTACGCCGCATTGTCGAAAGGCACCAGTGCGCTGGTGCTCGAGGTAATGATCGCGGCGCGCCGGCTCGGCATCGACGATGTGCTGGACGCTCATTTCAAGCAGAGATTTGGCGCAGGCTATGGCGAGATGCTGGACGGGCTGCCGGTAATACCGCCCAAGGCGCACCGCTTCGTGCCGGAGATGCTGGAAATCGCGAGCACCTTCGAATCGGTGGGCGTGACGCCGCGCAGCTTCCAGGGCTTTGCCGATATCTACGGCTACATTGCCACCACCAGGCTCGGCAAGGAAACGCCGGAAAACTGCGACAAGTCGCGCACCGGTGAGGAAGTTTTTCGGCTCATCGCCGATGAGGACCGCTAGGACTCGGTCACAGTGAGAAAAGCACACCGGCGCCGCAGCGCGCCAGCTTCGGTTTTAGTACTTGGTGCTGAGCGCCTGCAGGCTCGAGAAGTAGGCCGCGACGTCGTCGATGTCACGCTCGCCAAGCTTGGAGGCCTGGTCCGCCATGATCGGATTCTTGCGCGCCCCTGACTTGTAATCCTTGAGCGCGCGGATCAGATATTCGTTGTACTGGCCGGCGAGCTTGGGAAAATCCGCTACCGCGCTCACGCCGTTTGCGCCGTGACAGGCAGCGCACACCTGTTCCGCCTTCTGCTTGCCCGCCGCCAGATCAGCCGCGGCTGCCGTTCCCGCGAGCAACACGCCCGCGGCAAACGCTATGATCGATGCATTGATGTATTTCATTTGGCCGCCGTGCGCGTTGCGCCGTCCGAGTAATAGGCCGCGAGGTCCGCCATGTCCTGCTCGCTTAGATTCGCCGCGATCGCGCGCATCGTGGGGTGGCTGCGCTCGCCGGCCTTGTATTCCTGCAGCGCCTTGACGATGTAGGCGGCGTGCTGTCCGCCGAGCTTGGGCACATTGTAGACGGAGGGAAATACGGTCTTATAGCCGGGGATGCCGTGGCAACCCTCGCACATCGTGGTCTTCGCACGCCCCGCATTGGCGTCGCCATCGGCCCACGCCAAGCCCGATGCAAGCAGCATCAGAACGGAAGCTACCGGTATAGTGAATTCGCGCATGTTCATGCTGATCCGTATCCTGTCCCTAAAAAACTCCGTGCAATTATACCGAAAAACCGCACTCAGGTAGCGGGCTTCGCGCCAGCTGGTCTGTGATAGGCTAGCGCATGGCCAATCGACTCACCAAGATCTACACGCGCACCGGCGACGCCGGCACCACCGGGCTCTCCGACGGCGCACGTGTCTCCAAGGACGCGCCGCGCATCGAAGCAATGGGCGGTGTCGACGAGCTGAACAGCTTTATCGGGCTGCTGCTGTGCGAAGACCTGCCACCCGACGCGCGCAGCGCGCTGACCGGCGTGCAGCACGACCTGTTCGACCTGGGCGGCGAGTTGAGCATGCCCGGCCACACCATCATGAGCGACGCCCATAGCGCGCGCCTCGAATCGCTGCTCGACGCGTTCAATGCGACGCTGCCACCGCTCAAGGATTTCATCCTCCCCGGCGGCTCGCGCGCAGCGAGCCTTGCACATGTGGCGCGCACGGTGTGCCGGCGCGCCGAGCGCGCGCTCGTCGCCTGCGGGCCCGGGGAAGCGCTGCCCGCGCCCCTGCTGCAGTACCTCAACCGCCTCTCGGACCTGCTGTTCGTGCTGGCGCGCGTGCTCAACCGCCATGCCGGGAGCGAGGACGTCTACTGGAAAATCGGGAAGAACCGCGACAGCTGAACGCAGTTGCCTGCTCAGCTCATGTATTGCAGCAGCTGCGCGCTGGTCTGGCGCAGCCGCTGCGAGAGCATGGTCACGAGCTTGATCAGTATCTTCGCGCCCAAGGCGGGCCGCTCAAGGATAATGCGCGCGACATCGTCGCGCGTAAGCACACTGAAGGTCACGGCGTCGGCCGCGCTGCAACTCGCGAAGCGCGGCTCGCCATCGATCATCGACATTTCTCCCAGCGTCATGCCTGGCATCACCGTAGTCATGTGCTGCGTTGCGCCCGCCGCATTGGTCTTGGAAATGTCCACCGTGCCCTCGATGACGAGCAGCATATAGTCACCGCTGCCGTGCTCGCAGATCAGGGGCTGCCCGCGGCTAGCGCGGTAGACGCGCATGTACTCGGCGGCGAGCGCGATGTCGTCGCGGTTGAATTCGGAGAAGAACTGCGAGCGGTCAGTAAGCGGGCAGATCTGATCGAGGAATTTCGTGCCCTCGCCCAGGCACTCGAAATCCTCGAGTCTGGGGTTAAGGACCGGAGCGCGCTGCAGGTTTACTGTCATCGGGGTCCGCGATAGTAAGCAGTGCGCGATTAATCCGGCTCAGGACTCTTCGGTATCGAGCCGTTTAGTGCGGCGTGTGCGCACGGCGTCCGCAAACTGGTCGAACAGCTTGCGCGTGTCTTCCCAGCTGATGCAGCCATCGGTAATGCTCTGGCCGTAAAGCAGCGGCTTGCCGGGCACCAGGTCCTGGCGGCCGCCCTTCAGGTGGCTTTCCACCATCACGCCGAAGATGCGCTCCTCGCCGCCCGCCAACTGGCCCGCGACATCGACGCCCACATCCATCTGTTTCTGCGCGTTCTTGCTGGAATTGGCGTGGCTGAAATCGATCATCAGGCGCTGCGCGAGTCCAGCTTCGGCGAGCCCCTGCGCGGCGCTGTTAACGCTGGCGGCATCGTAGTTCGGCGCCTTGCCTCCGCGCAGGATGATGTGGCAGTCCTCGTTGCCGGTGGTGGCGACGATCGCCGAGTGGCCGCCCTTGGTGACCGACAGGAAATGATGCGGCGCCTGGGCAGCGCGTATCGCATCCACCGCGATCTTGATGTTGCCGTCGGTGCCGTTCTTGAACCCAACCGGGCACGAGAGCCCCGAGGCGAGTTCGCGATGAATCTGGCTTTCGGTGGTGCGCGCGCCGATCGCGCCCCATGACACGAGATCCGCGATGTACTGCGGCGTAATCATGTCGAGGAACTCGCAACCCGCCGGCACCCCCATGTCGTTGATGTCGAGCAGGAGCTCGCGCGCCACCCGCAGCCCCTCGTTGATGCTGAAGCTGCCGTCGAGCAGCGGGTCGTTGATCAACCCCTTCCAGCCGAGCGTGGTGCGCGGCTTCTCGAAGTAGACGCGCATCACGATCAGTAGATCCGCAGCGAGCCGCTCCTTTTCCTCCTTGAGACGGACCGCGTACTCCTGGGCCGCCTTCACGTCGTGGATAGAGCAGGGACCAACGATGACCAGCAGCCGGTCGTCTGCGCCGTGCAGGATGCGATGGATCGCCTGCCGCGTGTCGTATGTCAGCTGCGCAGCACGCTCCGACAACGGAAACTCGCGCAGCAGGTGCGCGGGCGTCGTGAGCTCTTTGATCTCGCGGATACGCAGGTCGTCGGTTTGAGGCATATTTTTTTAAACGCAGGTGGCAAAAGGCAAAATATTATAGCGCAGTATCCCCGCGCTCACCCGCGGCGCATGCCTAAGCGCGCCGTGACCTATGCCGCAGCCGCGGCTTGGCTGCCCGTGCTCAGTCGTCCAATGCCACGTAACGCACTGCCAGCACTTCAAGTTCCACCGGCCCGGAGGGCGCATTCAGTTTGACGACATCGCCCTCGCGCGCGCGGTTGAGCGCGCGCGCAACCGGCGAGATCCAGCTGATGTGGCCGCGCACCGGATCGACCTCGTCCTCGCCGACGATGCTCACTGTGCGCTCGCTGCCATCGCCATCGCGATAGGTGACGGTCGCTCCAAAAAAGATTTGCTCGACTCCGCTGCGCGCGGGATCGACCACTTCCGCGGCCTCCATGCGCTTGCCCAGAAACCTGATGCGGTGGTCGATCTCGCGCAGCCGGCGCTTGCCGTAGATGTAATCGGCGTTTTCCGAGCGGTCGCCGTTGGACGCCGCCCACGCGATCACCTTGACCAGCGCGGGCCGCTCCGCGTCGAGCAAACGTTCATGTTCCGCCTTGAGCCGCGCATAGCCCGCGGGCGTGATGTAATTCTTGGTGCTCGCCGCCGCCGGCACCGGACGGATCTGCCCTGCTTTGAGCGCGCGTTCGCGCTCGAGGTCTTCTAGCCTGCGCATCCTGAATCCGCTTGCTGATCTGCGCACACCGATGTCGCGTGTTTCAATCCCGTGTTCAACCCGTCCCTCCGACAGTCAGCGCGTCGATTCTCAGCGTTGGCTGCCCGACGCCCACCGGAACGCTCTGCCCTTCCTTGCCGCAGGTGCCCACCCCGGTGTCGAGCGCCATGTCGTTGCCGATCATCGCAACCCGCGTCAGCACGTCGGGGCCGTTGCCGATGAGCGTGGCCCCGCGCACCGGATAAGTCACCTTGCCATTCTCGATCATGTAGGCCTCGGAGGCCGAGAACACGAACTTGCCGTTGGTGATGTCGACCTGGCCGCCGCCGAAATTGACCGCATACAGGCCGTGCTTTACCGAAGCGATGATTTCATCCGGATGGCGATCGCCGTTCAGCATGTAGGTGTTCGTCATGCGCGGCATCGGCACATGCGCGTACGACTCGCGCCGGCCGTTGCCGGTGACCGGCGCTTTCATGAGCCGCGCATTCAGGCTGTCCTGCAGATAGCTCCTCAGCACGCCGTTTTCGATCAGCACATTGCACTGGGTGGCATTGCCCTCGTCGTCGATGTTGAGAGAGCCGCGGCGCTGCGCGATGGTGCCGTCGTCGACCACCGTCACGCCCGGTGCCGCGACGCGCTCGCCGATGCGGCCACTGAAAGCGGAGCTGCCCTTGCGGTTGAAATCGCCTTCGAGTCCGTGGCCGATCGCTTCGTGCAGCAGCACGCCCGGCCAGCCAGGGCCGAGCACTACGGTCATGCTGCCGGCCGGCGCCGGACGCGCCTTCAGGTTGGTTAGCGCCTGCGACACCGCGCGTTCGGCGTAGTCCTGCAGCACCGCATCCGTGAAATAAGCGTAATCGAAGCGTCCGCCGCCGCCCGAACTGCCCTGCTCGCGGCGCCCGTCGCGTTCCACGATCACCTGCAATGACAGGCGCACCAGCGGGCGCACGTCGGCGGCGGTCACGCCGTCGCTGCGCGCCACCAGAATCACTTCGTATTCACCGCCCAGATTCGCGATCACCTGCGTCACGCATGGGTCGAGCGCACGCGCCCGGCGCTCGACGTTCTCGAGCAGCGCAACCTTCGCCGCGTCGTCCAGACTCGCCAAGGGATCCTGCGGCAGATAAAGGCTGCGCCCGCTGCCGCGGCGCGCCACCTGCGTCGCACCATTGCCGCCCTGGCGCGCGATGGCGCGCGTGGCGTGAGTCGCAGCGGTCAGCGCCGTGAGGCTGATTTCGTCGGAATAGGCAAACGCCGTCTTTTCACCGGAGACCGCGCGCACCCCCACACCCTGATCGATGTTGAAGCTGCCGGCCTTGACGATGCCCTCTTCCAGGCTCCAGCCTTCGCTGCGGCTGTACTGGAAATACAGATCGGCGTAATCGACGCTGTGCACGAGCATCTGCCCGAACACCTGCTGCAGGGCGGAGTCGTCCAGCTCATGCGGCGCCAGCAGTATGCTGTTGGCGGTGGCGAACGACGTTTCGGCGTCCGCCGTGCGGGTCTCGCGTTTCGATTCTTGATCCACTGAGTGTCTGATCCGTTAAAAGTCGTGAAGTTAAGAGATGGCCCCGCTTAGCGGATTTTCAATGCGCTGCCGCAAGCAAAGCCGAATTAGCATTGGTGCAGGGTGCGATGCGCGAGCGCCGGCAGGCTTTTGCGCACGCGTCGCAGGTATTCGGGATTGATCCCCGCCACCACCACCCCCGAGCCGCGCGGCAAACGGTCCAGCACCACGCCCCAGGGATCGACGATCATGCTGTTGCCGTGCGTCTCGCGGCCATTCAAATGATAGCCGCCCTGCGCCGGCGCCAGCACGTAGGCCAGGTTCTCGATTGCCCGCGCGCGGATCAGCGTTTCCCAATGCGCCTTGCCGGTCGTCTCCGTGAACGCCGAGGGCACGAGGATGATATCCACGCCCTTCATCACCCGGTAGAGCTCGGGAAAGCGCAGATCATAGCAAATCGACAATCCCAGGCGGCCGAACGGCGTGTCCACCGTCACGACGTCGCGACCGCGCTCAATCGTGCGTTCCTCAGAATAGCGCTCGGTGCCGGATTCGAAGCCGAACAGATGGATCTTGTCGTAGCGCGCGGCGAGCTTGCCCTTGTCGTCGTATACAAGGCAGCTGTTTCTCACCCTGGCATCGTCCGCGCATTCGAGCGGAACCGAGCCGCCCACCAGCCAGATCTTGTGCTCGCGCGCCGTTTCCGACAGAAACTGCTGCATTTGCCCCTTGCCTGGCTTCTCGCGTATTTTGACTTTATCGCTGTCCTTCATGCCCATGATGCCGAAGTACTCGGGCAGCGCCACCAACTTTGCCCCCTGCTCGACGGCCATCGCGATCAGGCGCCGCGCCTCGTTGAGGTTTGCGGTCACGTTCGGGCCGGACGCCATTTGCACGCCGGCGATGCGCGTCAATGGCGCAGCCGGTTCGTTGTCTGCACGACTGCGATGCGGCCGCGCGCGGCCGAAGGAAGATGCCGATTTCATGCTCGAGTCTTTCTGAGAAAAAAGTTGCGAATGCGTTACTGCAGCGACCGCCCTAGCGCTCTGCTGCCGGTTCCTTTGAACCACCGGCCGGCGCGGTTCCCGCCTTGGAGACCTGAGGGTCGGACCAGGTCCCGGTGATGTCGTATTCGTATGCGGTCATTTTATCGAACGGATCCCTGAGTACTTTTTGCACGAGGAAACTCGCAATGCCCGCGACTGGGCCGCCGAGCAGCGCACCTGCGACTGCCACGCTGTCGCTCACGCTGGGGTAAACCTTGACGCGCAATTTCTGCGTCTCGGCATTGAGGTTGACCTCGCCGGACATCAGGATGCGCGCCGCCGGGCCCTGAATGCTGAAATCCTGCGTCGTTCCGATGCCATGGTTCACGCTGAACGCACCGGCAATCTCTTCGAACGCCAGGCCTTCGCTGAAGATGTCGCGAAAGTCGAGCGTCAGCCGCCGCGGCAGCGACTGCAGGCTCAGAATGCCCAGAAGCTTGCCCACCCCCGGATCCAGTTTGACGAACTGGCCCTTGTACGCCTGCAACTGCAGGTTTCCGGTGAGCGTTGCGAAGTCAACCTGCGCGGGGCTGCCCGCCCACGACAAGGGACCTTCAAGCTTGGCGGTGCCGCGGCGTACGCCCTCCGGATAGCCCAGGCGCGTAAGCAGTTTTCCGATGTCGTTTACCTCGAGCTTGAGGTTCACCTGCGTGCGCGGCTGTGTGAGCCACCCCTGCCACAGGCCGTCGATGTTGAGCGTGGCCTCGGGATTAGTGATGCGCAGCCGCTCGATGCGCCAGTCGCGTCCCTCAGGCACGGCGCTCACCTCGAGCTTGCCCAGTATTTTTTCATTGAGCTGAAAACGCTCCGCCTGGATATCGAGCGCGGGAAACTCGAGCGGTTGCTCGGCTGCTTCGCGCGGCGCAGCGGCGCGCCCCGCCAGTGCAGCTGGAATGGTGAGCGTTTTCAGGTGCGCCGTGATCCGGCCCTTACCCTGCGGGCGCCACGAAACGTCGCCCGCCACTTCCCGCCCGGCAAGCTGCACCGACTGCCAGTTGCCGCCCTGCGCGCTGCCGCTGATCGCAAGCTCGCTGAAGTGCCGCCCGAAAAAGTCGAGCGTACCGATTTTGACGTCGAGTCCCGCGAGGTCCATGCGGCTTGCGCCTGCCGGCAGCGCGCGGTACAACGCGAGCCAGCGGTCGAGATCCAGAACCGGGAGCGCACCGCGCACCCACACGCCGTTGCGGTCGGGTGCCGGCGCAGTGGCGCTGCCGAGCATGACGGTGGCGCGCTCGATGCCATACTGCGCGCCTTGCTTGCGCCGCTGCAGTTGCGCGGAAACGACGTTGTCGAGCGCAAGCGAGATGCGGTCCTGCTGCCCGCTCACCAGGTGCCGCTCCACATGCAGCGGCAGGCTTTCCGCTGCGCCCTTAGCCAGCGGCGCCGGCAGCTCGGAGCCCAGCCCCAGCAATGTGGAGTCGAACACGATATCGGCATCGCGCTTGCGCAGCGTGACCGCGGCGCGCCAATCGGTAGCCCCGCGCAGATGCTGCAGCCAGCCGAGTTCGGATGCGCGGCGCACGTTGTCGATGTTCACGCGCCCGGCGATGTTCATGCGGGTGGCGCCGTCCGGCTGCGCGCTCGCGCTCAGCGTAGCGGGCCCGCCCAGCACCGTCATCGTCGCGTTCGCCACGCGCACCGTAGCTTCCGTGAAATCGAGCCTGCCGTTGACCTGTTCGAGCGCGAACGGCGCGTCGTCGGCTTCGATCAGGTTGTTGACGAACGTGTAGGCGCCGCTCAACTTCATGTCCTGGGGATTGGACAACGGTATCGCGAGCCGGAGGGCGAGCCGGCCGCTGCCCTGTGCGCGCACGTCAGTGGTGAATCCGTCGATCAACTGCGTGACCGGGCTGCGCTCGATGAAATTCAGAAACTCTGCGGTCGCCCCTTCGGCCTCGCCGCTGATCGTCAGCAACCGGTTGGGCGCAGTGAGATCAGGCAGTTCGGCGCGCACGCGCGCGAGCCGCGCACCAAAAATCCGCCCCGCGCGCGCCGTCACGTCCATGCGCACGCCGCGAAAATCGAGATCGCCATCGAGGCCCTCGATCTTCGGCCAGCCCGGAACGTAATCGAGCACGCCGCCCGTGACATGCGCAGTCACCTCGAACAAGCCGCGTTTGCCCTCGCGAAACGGAAAGTCCTCGAGGTCTCCCTGCAAACGCAGCTTGACATTATTCGAGCCGCCGGCGAGAAACGCCGTGTTGAGCCAGCCGCGCGCGTGTTCACCCACCTGCAGCGGTATATAGCGCCTGACATTGCGCGCATCGGCGCGCGTCAGCGCGCCGGTGAGGTCGATCACGCCACGCTTGTCCGGCACCGTGCGATAAGTACCGAACAGGCTGCCGGCGACATCGGCATTGGAAAATGCAATGTTGTTGAGCTTGATCTCATAGCGGTCCTGGTTCTTGCGCCACCCGACCTGGGCGGTGAGCGTATCGAAATCGAGCTTGTCGCTGAACACGCTCGGCAGCTCTGCCGTTGCGCGCTTGGCGTCCAGATATAACGTGCCGCTGCGATCGTCGCCGTCGATGCGCCCGCTCACGTTCGCAAAACCCGGCATGCCGCCGATGGCATTGACGCCGACCTTGTCAAAACGGCCGGTGACACTGTACTGCGCGAGCGCGGTGTACGCGCCTTTCCATTTCACCGACAGTTCATGCACGCTGCCGCGCGGCGCATAACGCACCAGCGCCTGGCGCAGCTCGGCAGGCAGCGGCAGATGGTCGGCCACCATGCGCAATGGCTCGAGTTCCAGCAGGCTTGCACGAAACTCGCCGCGCGCGCCGCCGGGTGCATCGTCATAGTAGACGCGCGCCAGCGTGTCGGACGGCTGCAGCGCGATACGGTCGTGCGTGGTCAGGCCCAGCTGCGTGGTCACGAGTTCGAAGCCGCCGCTCACCGCTTTCCAGACGAGTCGTCCCTTCAGCGCGTCGAGCACGAGTTCGGGCAGCTCGGCGCCGAGCTTGGTCTGCACCTGGGCGAGCTGCACGTCGGCCGTGATCTGGTCGAGCTTGCCGCTCTTCTGCGTGACCCAGATGCGCAGCGCGCCCGAGCCGCGCTGCAACGAAACCGGAAACTCAATCCACGGGCGCCACGCGGCGATATCGGTATGGTCGAACTGGGCGTAGAGCTGCGCGTTGCCGCGCTCGAAATCTGTGAAGGTCCGGCCTTCGAGCACGCCGCGCACATCAAGCGGCGTGGCAAGCTCTGTGGGCGGAACGGCACGTAGCCCGAAGCGGTGAGTGCGGCCGCGGCTCTCCAATTTGAAATCGACATGCTCCAGGCGCAACACCGGCGCGCCGCGCATCTGATCGAGCCAGCCGATGCCGGCGTCGCGGATCACCACGTTGCCCTGCCGCAGCAGCCACTCGGACAGGCCGCTCTGCGGGTCGTAATTGAGCTCGATGCCGGCCACCGAGATCACGCCGCGCTCGTCGCGCTTGATGTTGAGATCGGGGCGCTCGATTTCCAGTACATCGAAACGCGGTTCCCAGTGTAAGAGTGACCACCAGGAGAGCGTGCCGTCGATGCGCCCGAACTTGAGCGCGGGCTGCCGGGCGCGGTCGAGCACCGCGACGTCGCCCAGCGTGAGCTGCAGGTTGAGCCCGCTCCAGCGCGCTTCCAGGTTGCCGATGGCAATCTCGTGCTTCGTGGCGGCACCCAGCTCGCGCGCAATAGCGTCGCGATAATCACCGATATGGGGCAGCACCACGAAGCGCAGTGCGCCCGCGGCGAGCGCAAATACGCACGTGCAGATCACCACCGCCCATGTCGCCATGCGCAGGACCTTGAACGCGCCGCTCTGCAGCCGTTGGTATATGGAAAATATCGGCACTATGCGCGCTAGATCGCTAGAATGTCTGTACTATCAGACGATTGTAACCCAAGAGTTGTCTTGTACCCTCACCCCATGCCCCACTTTTCGCGCGTGGCTGCTTGCGCCGCAGCGCTGCCCGCGACGCCGCTTGCATATGACCTGCGGCGCAGCACAAGGTGCAATGAATGACTGAGAAAATTCCAGACGCGCCGGCGCTGATTGAACGCGCAGCCATGCTGTCGCGCTATGTGCAGCGCACGCTTGCCGCCGAGCCGCAGCTGCTGCCCGCCGAAAACATCGTGAAACCGTTCAGCGCCGATGAGATGCGCGCCTTTCTGGCGGCTGAGAAATCTGGTGACGAAGCTGCCCTGGGGCGCACGCTACGCAGCCTACGCAAAAGGGTCATGCTGCGCGTGATCGCGCGCGACCTCGGCGGGCTCGCCGCGCTCGCCGAAGTCGTCGCCACGCTGTCCGCGCTCGCAGACGTGGCGCTGGTCGCAGCGGTCGAATATCTGGACCGCGCGCTGAGCGCGGAATTCGGCGCACCGATGAGCGCGGACGGCAAGCGCGTCCAGCAGTTGCACGTGATCGGCATGGGCAAGCTCGGCGGCAATGAACTCAATGCCTCCTCAGACATCGACCTCGTGTTCGTCTATCCTGAGGAAGGTCACACGCAGGGCGCGCGCGCGCTCAGCAACCATGAGTACTTTATCCGCTACGCGCGGCGGCTGATCGGGCTACTGAACGAAATGACCGCCGACGGCTACGTATTCCGCGTCGACATGCGGCTGCGGCCGCTGGGCGCCGACGGGCCGCTCGCCTGCAGCTACGGCATGCTCGAGACGTACTTCATCACTCAGGGCCGCGAATGGGAACGCTACGCCTGGATCAAGGCGCGCGTGATCTGCGGCGACCGCGCAGATGAACTCGCCGAACTGATCCGCCCCTTCGTATTCCGGCGCCACCTCGATTACAGCGCATTCGAATCGCTGCGCGACCTGCATCAGCAGGTGCGGCGCGAAGTCGAGCGCCGCGACATCCTCGGCAACATCAAGCTCGGGCCGGGCGGCATCCGCGAAATCGAATTCATCGCGCAGCTCTTCCAGCTGGTGCGCGGCGGACGTGAAGCACCGCTGCGGGCCACGCCCACGCTCACCATCCTGCCGCTGCTCGCCGCGCGCAACCTGATCCCGGCCGAAGGCGTGCAGGCACTCACCGACGCTTACGTATTCCTGCGTAATCTCGAGCA
>CAIVHG010000009.1 GCA_903905655.1 uncultured beta proteobacterium
CAAATTTCTCGGCGATTTGCCTTAAGCCACGCGCGGCGCAGCGCGCAGATCGGCGCGCTGCGCCGCGGATTGGTATAGCTTTATTCACGCTGCTAGAATAGCTGCGCGTCTCAGCAAGCTCATGGCGATCTACTCCCGTCGTCTGGCCTCCAGGCACACGGCGGCAAGATAGGCACTCGAACTCGGCAGGCTCCCCAGCGTGCCGCAGCGGCAATACGGGAGCAGCACGATGGACATCTTCCTCCAACAGATCGTAAACGGACTGGTGCTCGGCAGCATCTACGCCCTGGTCGCGCTCGGCTACACGATGGTCTATGGCGTACTGGGGCTCATCAACTTCGCGCACGGCGACATCGTGATGGTGGGCGCGCTCACGGCGCTCACCGTCATCACCCAACTGGCTGGCGGCGCGTTGGCGGCGCCGCTCATCCTGGGGCTCGCATTGCTCGCAGCGGTGCTGGTGTGCACGGCGCTCGGCGTCACCATCGAGCGCATCGCCTACCGGCCGCTCAGGCGTGCGCCGCGGCTCGCGCCGCTCATCACCGCCATCGGCGTGTCGATGCTGCTCCAATACGGCGCCGCGCTCATCTGGAGCAAACAGTATCTGTCGCTGCCGGAGATCGTGAAGCCCACGAACTACGCGCTCGCTGGCGCGAATTTCACAGACCTGCAGGCCTGCATTTTCGCGCTGGCGCTGGCGGTGATGGGCGCGCTGTGGTGGTTCGTCAAGCACACGCGCATCGGCAAGGCGATGCGCGCCACCGAGCAGGACCGCGATGTCGCGGGACTCATGGGCATCGATGTGAACCGCATCATCGCGCTGACCTTCGTGCTCGGCTCGGCGCTGGGCGCGATCGCCGGGCTCATGGTGATACTCTATTACGGCATCGGGCACTACTTCATGGGCTTCATGCTCGGGCTCAAGGCCTTCACCGCGGCGGTACTGGGCGGCATTGGCAAGATCACCGGTGCCATGCTGGGGGGGCTGCTGCTGGGCCTGATCGAGAGCCTCGCTTCCGGCTACATCGGCGACCTGACCGGGGGTATGCTCGGCAGCAACTACCGCGATATCTTCGCGTTCCTGGTGCTGGTCGCGGTATTGATCATGCGTCCCTCAGGGCTGATCGGTGACAGCGCGGCGGAGCGCGCATGAACGCGCACAGCGCGGCACAGATGAGAACGGCCACCAAGCAATCCGGGAAACGCGCGGGCTACGCGCTCCTAGTGCTGGGCCTGATCGTGCTGCCGTTTGCGGTCGACGCCCTGCTGGGCCGCGCCTGGGTGCGCATCATCGATGTCGCGCTGCTGTTCACCATGCTCGCGCTCGGCCTCAACATCGTGGTCGGTTACGCCGGCCTGCTCGATCTGGGTTACGTCGCGTTCTTCGCCGTCGGCGCCTACGCCTATGCGCTGCTCGCCTCGCCTCAGTTCGGCATCCACTTTCCCTTCCTCATTCTGCTGCCCTGCGGTGCGCTGATCGCCGCCTGTTTCGGCGCGCTGCTCGGCGCACCCACGCTCAAGCTGCGCGGGGACTATCTGGCGATCGTGACCCTCGGCTTCGGAGAAATCATCCGCATCCTGCTCAACAATCTGAACCGCCCGTTCAACCTCACCAATGGTCCGCAGGGCATCACGCTCATCGACCCGCTGCAGGCAGGCGCATTCACGCTCGGAAAGTCCTTCAGCATCGCCGGCATTAGCGTCGCGTCAGTGCACGCCTACTACTTCGTGTTTCTGCTATGCGCCCTGCTCGTCATCGCAGTGTCGCTGCGGCTCGAGGACTCGCGTATCGGGCGCGCCTGGATCGCCATCCGCGAAGACGAACTCGCGGCCAAGGCGATGGGCATCAACACGCGCAACATCAAGCTGCTCGCCTTCGCGATGGGCGCCACCTTCGGCGGCCTCTCGGGCGGACTGTTCGCGGCCTTCCAGGGCTTCATCAGCCCCGAGAGCTTCACGCTGCTCGACTCGATCATGATCCTGTGCATGGTGGTGGTGGGCGGAATGGGACACGTGCCGGGCGTGGTGCTCGGCGCGGTGCTGCTCACGGCGCTCCCCGAGGCGCTGCGTTATGCCGGTCCGCTGCAGGAGCAATGGCTGGGCCGGGTCTACATCGATCCCGCAGATCTGCGCATGCTGCTGTTCGGCCTGGCCTTGGTGCTGATGATGCTGTTCCGCCCGGCCGGCCTGTGGCCCTCAAAGATACGCAAACGCGAGTGGTCGACATGAGCGCGCTGCTCGTAGCGCGCAACGTGACCAAGCGTTTTGGCGGGCTCGAAGCGCTGAGCGCGGTGTCGATCTCGATCCGCTCGCGCGAGATCTACGGCCTGATCGGCCCCAACGGCGCCGGCAAGACCACGTTCTTCAATGTACTGACCGGCTTCTATCAGGCCGACGCCGGCGAGTTTTTGTTTGCGGGCAAACCGCTTGATGCAAGCGCACCGCACCGCGCCGCGGCTGCCGGCATCGCGCGCACTTTCCAGAACATCCGGCTGTTCGGCAACATGACGGCGTTGGAGAACGTCATGGTAGGCCGCCATATGCGCACGCGCTGCGGCGTGCTGGGCGCGGTGCTGCGCACGGGGGCAATGCGCGCCGAGGAGCGCGCGGTGCACGAGCGTTCCTATGCACTGCTCGAGTATGTCGGACTCGCGGGGCGCAGCGACGCGCTTGCACACAATCTACCCTACGGCGACCAGCGGCGGCTCGAGATCGCACGCGCGCTCGCCACCGAACCCACGCTGCTCGCGCTCGATGAGCCGGCAGCGGGCATGAATGCGACTGAAACCGCAGCACTGGATCAGTTATTGCAACGCATCCGCGCCGACGGCACGACGATGCTGTTGATCGAGCATGATGTGAAACTGGTGATGCGCCTGTGCGACCGCGTAGCGGTGCTCGATTACGGCAAGAAGATCGCCGAGGGCGCGCCCGCTGACGTGCAGCGCGACCCGCTGGTGATCGAGGCCTATCTGGGGGGCACGCTTGCTTGAAGTGACTGGGCTGGCAGTCGCATACGGCGGCATCAACGCCGTCAAAGGCATCGCGTTCAGCGTACGCCAGGGCGAGATCGTCGCGCTGATCGGCGCCAACGGCGCGGGCAAGACGAGCACCCTCAAATCGCTTGCCGGGCTGGTGCCGGCGGCGGCAGGGCGCGTGCATTACGATGGCGTGGATGTGACAGGATTTCCTTCGTACCGGCTGGTTGCACTCGGCATGGCGCTGGTGCCGGAAGGGCGCGGCATCTTTGCCCGTCTGACCGTCGCAGAAAATCTGGATCTGGGAGGCTATACGCGAAGCGATGTCGCAGGACTGCGTGCCGACCGCGAACGCATGTATGCATTGTTCCCGCGGCTGGCCGAACGGCGCGCCCAGAATGCGGGCACGTTGTCGGGCGGCGAACAGCAGATGCTCGCGCTGGCGCGGGCACTCATGAGCCGGCCGCGGCTGCTGTTGCTCGACGAGCCCAGCATGGGGCTTGCGCCGCTCATGGTGCAAAAGATCTTCGAGACCATCCGCTCAATCGCGGCATCCGGCGTGACGATATTGCTGGTGGAGCAAAACGCCAAGCTCGCGCTGCAGATGTGCGAACGCGGCTATGTGATGGAAAGCGGTCAGATCACGCTGCAGGACGATGCAGCGGCGCTGCTCGCCAACCCTCAGGTACGCCGCGCCTACCTCGGTGAATGAAGATGAGCGTCAGACGCGCCGTCCTGCACAACGCGCTGCTCGCCGCAGCCGGGCTCGCGTTGATGCTGGCGCTGGCCGTGCTCTACCTCAAGACAGAGGCAGTCGACCTGCGGGAGCGCACTGAAGCGCAGACGCTGCTGCGCGCGCTCAGGGACATCGACAGTGGCTGGGATTTTGACGTGCTGCGGGACATGCTGCGCGCACAAAGTGCAGGGGAATCTCCCGGCGGGCCTGCGTTCGACCGCGCAAGCGCAGCGCGCAAGATAATGGTCGAACTCAACGCAAAGGCAGCGCGTGGCGCAAGTCCCGCACTGCGGGCAGGATTGCCCGAACTCGACCGTGCCTTATCGCAGAAAGCCCTGCTCGCCGCAGAATACCTCGCCGTAAGCGAATGGGCGCGCACCGCTTTGCAAACGCTGCTGAAAGACGCGCCCGCGCTGGCTGCGGAAGCGGCAGACCCGCGGTCGCGTGCGCCGGCTCTGGCGGCGGCACTCGCGGGACTGGCGCCGGCCGCTGCGCAATACTATGCGGCACCGCAGCCGCCGCAGCGCACGCGGCTGGAGACGCTAGCAGCGCAACTGGATCAAGCCCCCGCACCTTGGCGCGAGCGCACGGCACAGCTCAGGAGCGCAACGCAAAGCCTGCTCAAGAATGCGGCGAACGCGCAGGCCCTCTACGCGAACCTGCGCTTGCTCACGTCCGGCCCACGCCTGGATACGCTCATTTCCTCCGTTGGCCAGGAACTCGAGGAAACGCTGCAGGACAAGGAGCGCTTTCGCGTCTACCTGATATCGTACGCTGGCGCGCTGCTCGTTCTGCTCGCCTATCTGGGCGCGCGGCTGCGCAGCGCCAACACGACGCTGGAACGACGCGTCGATGAGCGCACGCGCGAGCTCCAGGAATCCGAGACGCAGTTGATCCAGTCCGAGAAAATGTCGGCCCTGGGTCAGATGGTGTCGGGTGTCGCGCACGAACTCAACACGCCGCTGGCCTATGTGAAGCACAGCCTGGGGACGGTGGCCGCAAAGCTGCCGCAGATCGCCGCAACGCTCGGCCACTGCGAGCAGATGATGGCGCTACTGCACGCCGGGGCGCAGGCCGATGGCGAGGAATTGCGCCGCCAGTACGCCGTCACCGACGAACACTTGGCGCGGCTGCATCGGCAACGCGTGCTGCCGGAACTCACTGGGCTCGTGAAGGACGGCCTCTACGGCAGCTCGCAGATGGCGCAGATCGCGAGTGGGCTCACGGACTTCAGCAGGCTCGATCGCAGCAAGGTCGCATCCTACGACCTGAACGAAGGGCTGGACAGCACGCTGCTGCTCGCCCGGCACCTGTTGAAAGCGGTGGCGCTGGACAAGCGCTACGGCGAAATCCCCGCGCTCATGTGCGCGCCCTCGCAGGTGAATCAGGTGCTGCTGAACCTCATCACCAATGCAGCGCAGGCGCTGGGGGAGGGCGGCGGCATCCTCACGCTCACCACGCGCTCCGCCGCCGGCGGAGTCGCAGTCGAGGTCGCCGACAACGGCCCGGGCATCGCACCCGACGTGCTGCCGAAGATCTACGACCCGTTCTTCAGCACCAAGGACGGCAAGGGCCTGGGGCTGGGGCTGGCGATCTCATACAAGATCGTGCAGCTGCACGGCGGGCGCATCGACGTGAAATCCGAACCCGGCAAAGGCACCCAGTTCACCGTGTGGCTGCCGCTCACGCCGCCGGCCCGCGCCACGGAGACTGCGTGAGCATCGCCCATGAATAGCCCCGCCCAGATCGGCAAGTACGAGATTCAAAGCGTGCTCGGCCGGGGTGCGAACAGCGTCGTCTACAAAGCCTTTGATCCCGGCATCGCGCGCGCGGTGGCGATCAAGGCCATCACCAAATCGCGCCTGGCTGCGGGCGAAATCAAGCACGTGATGGAGCGCTTCCGTCATGAAGCCCAGGCCGTGGGGCGCCTTACTCATCCGCGCATCGTGCAGATCTACGAGTACGGCGAGGATGATGAGATCGCGTTCATCGTGATGGAACTGGTGCACGGCAAGACCATCGCTCAGCATCTGAAGCAAGAAGTGCATTACGAAATCCCGGAAGTGGGTGCGATCGTGAGCCAGCTGCTCGACGGCATCGGGCACGCGCACCGGCAGGGCGTCGTGCACCGCGACGTCAAGCCCTCGAATATCATGATCAACCGCGACGGCGGCATCAAGATCGGCGACTTCGGCATCGCACGCATCGAGTCCTCGAACCTCACACGCTTGGGCGACGTGCTGGGCACGCCTCATTACATGGCGCCGGAACAATTTCTCGGCGCCGAGAGCGACGCGCTCGCGGACTTGTATTCGATTGGCGTCATCGCCTACGAGCTGGCAACCGGAAAAAGGCCTTACACGGGCAGCGCTGCATCGATCATGCAGCAGGTGCTGAACGAGCAGCCGCCGCTGCCTTCTCACCTCAATCCCCGGCTAACGCCGCTCATGGACCGCGTGCTGTCGAAGGCGCTGTCCAAGAAACGCGAGGAGCGCTTTCAGGACGCGCGCGAGTTTGCCGCCGCGTTCCGGGATGCGGTGGAGGCAAGCACCGCGCTGCTGATCAGCGGTGCGCGCACGCCGCAGCCCGACAGCGCCGCGCTGCTGTCCGCGGCACGCCTGCTGACCGACGGGCCGGCACGCAGCACGGCAGCGCCCATGCGCGCCCTGCCGTCCGTTCGCAAGGACCGCGCGATCAACCACGCGACCAGCGCGGGCAAAGCGCGCCTGCTGGTGATCGACGACGAGCAGCGCATCCTGAGCGCGCTGAAGGCGCTGTTTCGCAGCCGATACCATGTGTTCACCACCACCGACGGTGACAAGGCGCTGGATTTCCTGAGCCGCTATCCGATGCACGCGATCATCTGCGACCTGCGCCTGCCCTCGATGCCGGGGGTCGAAGTAATGCGCCGCGCGCGTCAGATTTCACCCAATAGCGTGCGCATACTGCTCACCGGCTACTCCGACCACGCCGCGATCATGGGCTCAGTCAACGACGGCGAAGTGTACCGTTTCATCAGCAAGCCCTGGGACAACGCCGAGCTGCAGACCGTCGTCGCCGAAGCGGTGACGATCGCGCTCGCGCTTGCTGAAACTCCCGTCGAGGCAGTGCAGCTGCCTGCGCAGATGGATGCTGGCGTGCTGGTGATCGCCGGGGACGAAAAGATCTACCGCGTGACGCGGGCGCTGGTCGGCGGTCTGTACCCGGTCGCTCATGCCGCCGACGCGGACGCTGCGCTCGCGATCATGCGCTCGCGCGAGATTGCGGCCGTGATCACCGATGTCGCGACCGACGATGGGGAACTCGAGCGCATGCTGCGCCTGCTAAGACAGCAGAACCCGCAGCTACTGGCGATCGTCGCGACCAGCGCCTCGGATTCGGAACTGGTCATCGAGCTCATCAACCATGCGCAGCTCTTTCGCTTCCTCAACAAGCCGGTGAACGTGCGGCTGCTCAACCGCCACCTGCGCGCCGCGCTGCGCTGTTATCTGGACTTCAAGCAGACACCCGCACTTATGCGCGCCCCATTTTTGAAACAGCTAGTATCTAATGGCCTCAGATTGCTGCGCAGGCGCCGCTGACAGCGGTAACGCTGGCACGGTCTACGCCGATCAAAGATCGGCGAGCCAATCGCGGCCGATCAGAAAATCGCTGTAGAGCTTTGCTTCGGTGCTGCCCGCCTGCGGCTGATAATCATAGCGCCACTGCACGACCGGCGGCAGCGACATCAGGATCGATTCCACGCGCCCGCCTGACTGCAGTCCAAAGATCGTGCCGCGGTCGTAGATGAGATTGAATTCGACGTAGCGCCCGCGGCGGTAAGCCTGCCATGCACGCTCCTGCTCGCCATACGGCATCGCAATGCGGCGCTCGAGGATCGGCACATAAGCGGAAAGGAACGCATCGCCGACGCTGCGCTGTAGGGCAAAACAGGTATCGAAGTCCGGCGCGTTGAGATCGTCGAAAAAAATTCCGCCGATGCCGCGCGGTTCCTGGCGGTGCTTGATGTAGAAATACTCATCGCACCATTTCTTGTATTTCGGATAGCGCTCCACCCCAAAGGGCGCGAGTGCATCGCGGCAGGTGCGGTGAAAATCGACTGCGTCCGCTTCAAAGCCGTAATAGGGTGTGAGATCCATGCCGCCGCCGAACCACCACGCCGGTTCCGCCGCAGCATCCGCAGCGTGGGTGAAAAAGCAGCGCACGTTCATGTGCACTGTCGGGGCGTACGGATTGCGCGGGTGCAGCACCAGCGACACGCCGAGCGCATCCCAGGCGCGGCCCGCGAGCTGCGGACGCGCAGCGGTCGCCGCGGCAGGCAGGCTCGCGCCGCGCACGTGGGAGAAGTTGACGCCGCCGCGCTCGAATACGTTTCCTTCTTCGATCACGCAGCTCACGCCACCTCCACCCTCGGCACGCTGCCAGTCAGAAGTGCGAAAGGGCTGGCCGTCGATCGCCGCGAGCTTCGCTACGATGCGCTTCTGCAAACCCTGCAGATAAGCGAGCGGCGCACTCAGGTCCATGGATTCACCGCGTAGTATTCGCGCTGCTCAGGCGGAGTGCGGTCCGCGCGCCGCGGGGGCCTGCACCGCGCGATACCCGATGTCGCGCCGCATCTGCATGCCGGGGAACCGGATCTGCTCGGCGATTTCGTAGGCGCGCCTCTGCGCCATCTTGACGTTGTGGCCGAGCGCCGTCACGCACAACACGCGCCCCCCGCTCACGACCACTTTTCCGTCCTGCGCCGCGGTTCCAGAGTGAAAGACGTGATAGTCGTCCCCCGCAGGCGGCAGCCCGGTGATGGCGTCGCCCTGGCGCGGCGCATCGGGATAGCCGTGCGCGGCCATGACGACGCCGAGTGCGGCGTGCGTGTCCCATTGAGCTTCGGCCTCGTGCAGCGTGCCCTTGAGCGCGTGCTCGATCAGGACGCTAAGGTCGCTCTTGAGGCGCATCATGATCGGCTGCGTCTCCGGGTCGCCGAGGCGGCAGTTGAATTCAAGCACCTTGATGCGGCGCTCGCTGATCATGAGCCCCGCATACAGAAAGCCCACGAAGGGCGTGCCTTCCTGCTTCAGCCCCGCCACCGCCGGCTGTATCACCTCGCGCAGCACCCTGGCGTGGATTTCGGGGGTGACGACCGGCGCCGGAGAATATGCGCCCATGCCGCCGGTGTTCGGCCCCTGATCGCCGTCGGCGAGGCGCTTGTGATCCTGGCTCGTCGCCAGCGCGAGCGCGTGCTCGCCATCGACGAGTGCGATGAAACTCGCCTCCTCGCCCTCGAGAAATTCCTCGACCACGATGCGCGCACCGGCGCCGCCCAGCGCGTGGTCGACGAGCACGTGGTCTACGGCCGCGTGTGCTTCCCGCAGATCGGTGGCGACGAACACGCCCTTGCCCGCGGCCAGCCCATCGGCCTTGATCACGATCGGCGCGCCATGCTGCTCGATGTAGGCATGCGCGCTTTTCGCATCGGTAAAACTCTGAAACTGCGCCGTCGGTATGCGATGGCGCACCATGAACTCCTTGGCGTACTGCTTGGAGCTCTCGAGCTGCGCGGCGCGCTGGCTGGGCCCGAAGATGCTCAGGCCCGCTGCCTGGAACGCGTCGACGATGCCGGCGGCGAGCGGCGCCTCAGGACCGACGACGGTGAACGCGATTCTCTCGCGCTTGGCGAACTCGATCAGCGCCGCGTGCTCGGTGAGGGCGACGTTCGAGACACCCTCTTCAAGTGCAATGCCGGCATTGCCAGGGGCGACGTAGACCCGGGACACGCGCGGCGACTGTGCGAGCTTCCACGCGATCGCGTGCTCGCGCCCGCCGGCGCCGATCACCAGCAGCTTCACAGCGAAGCAACGCGCAGGGCGCGTGACAGGTTGTGAAAACGGCCGGCAGTGCTTTTTACTTGGCTCATTGCGTGGCCGCCTAATGCCGGAAGTGCCGATAGCCGGTGAACACCATGGCGATGCCGCGCTCATCGGCCGCAGCGATCACTTCGCTGTCGCGCATGCTGCCGCCGGGCTGGATCACGGCGATCGCGCCGGCCTCGGCCACCACGTCGAGCCCGTCGCGGAACGGAAAGAACGCATCCGAGGCCACCACGGATCCGGCAAGCGACAGCTGTGCGTTCTGCGCCTTGATCGACGCAATGCGCGCCGAGTCGACCCGGCTCATCTGCCCCGCGCCGACGCCGAGCGTCTGTCCGTGTCCGCAGAACACGATCGCATTCGATTTCACGAACTTCGCAACGCGCCATGCAAACAGCAGATCGGCCTGCTGCGCGGGCGTGGGCTGCACCTTGGTCACCACCTTGAGATCGCTCGCGCTGATATTAAAGTGGTCCGGAGTCTGCACCAGCATGCCGCCGCCGATGCGTTTGTAGTCGCAGCGCGCGACGCTGACGCCGGTCGCGGCGGCAACGGCGCCGCGCTCGAACGGCACCTCGAGCACGCGCACGTTTTCCTTCTTGGCGAGCACGGCGCGCGCGTCCGGCGTGATGCGCGGCGCGATCACGACTTCCACGAACTGCTTGGCCAGCGCGCTGGCAGCGGCGGCGTCGAGCTCGCAGTTGAATGCGATGATGCCGCCGAATGCGGAAGTCGGATCGGTGGCGAAGGCGCGCTGGTAAGCCGCCAGCGCGTCATCGGCCACCGCGACGCCGCACGGGTTCGCATGCTTCACGATGACGCACGCCGGCCGCTCGAAGCTCTTCACGCATTCCCATGCCGCATCGGAGTCGCCGATGTTGTTGTACGAGAGTTCCTTGCCCTGCAGCTGCACGTAGCGCGCAAGGCTCGCCGGCGCGGGATCCAGGTCGCGGTAAAACGCAGCGCGCTGATGCGGGTTCTCGCCATAGCGCATCGCCTGCACGCGCTCGTAGTTGAGATTGAGCCGCTGCGGAAAATCAGCGCGCGCCCCGCCTGCGTCGAGCGCAGTCAGGTAGTTGCTAATCGCACCGTCGTACGCGGCAGTGTGTGAAAAGGCTTTTTGCGCAAGCCGGAACCGCGTAGCCGCGCTGACCGCACCCTTGCTGTCCCGCATTTCCTGTGCAATCGGCGCATAGTCCGCTGGGTCGGTCACGACCGCCACATGGGCGTGGTTCTTGGCGGCGCTGCGCACCATGGCGGGCCCGCCGATATCGATGTTCTCGATGGCATCTTCCAGCGTGCAGCCGGGGCGCGCGACGGTGGCGCTGAACGGATAGAGGTTGACTACCACGAGATCGATCGGTGCAATCTTGGCGGCGGCGATCGCCTGCATGTGGGCCGCGAGGTCGCGCCGCGCCAGGATGCCGCCGTGAATCTTGGGATGCAGCGTCTTCACGCGGCCGTCCAGCATCTCGGGAAATCCGGTGTGGTCAGCGACTTCAGTGACGCTGATGCCCTGGTCACGCAGCAGCTGCGCCGTGCCGCCAGTCGACAGCACCGCGACGCCCAAAGCGGCAAGCTCGCGCGCGAACTCGACGAGCCCTGTCTTGTCGGAAACGCTGATCAATGCAGTCTTGATGGAACTCATGCGCGAAACACCTCATTGCTGAAGGCAGGCCTCGTAGAGGCGTGCCCGGTATGGCTGGATTGCGCGCACCTGCGCACGCTTTCGATTCGCTGCGCGGCGCTAGCCTTTGATGCCATGCGCCTTCATCTTTTTGCGCAGCGTGTTGCGGTTGATGCCCAGCACCACCGCCGCATGCGACTGGTTGCCGCGCAGCTGATTCAGCACTGATTCGAGCAGCGGCTTTTCCACACAGTTGATCACCATGTCATAGACGCCGCGCGCCTTCTCCCCGTCCAGATCCTTGAAATAACCGTCAATGGCTTTGCGCACAAAGCGGGCCATTTCATTTTCATTCATGATCATGCCGCAAGTTCCTCAATTTCATTGTATGTGAGCCGCTGGCCGTAGCGCGCCAGCTCCGCAAAGAATTCATTTACTTTGGCAAGCTGCTCTGTGCAGCTTTGCAGCTGATTCATCGCGTGCCTAAACACCGCAGACCCGGCGAGCCCTTTGGTGTACCAGGAAATGTGCTTGCGCGCGATGCGCACCCCGGTGTGCTCGCCGTAGAAAGCATAGATATCTTCCAGGTGCGCCATCAGGACGCGGTGGATCTCCTGCACTTCGGGCGCCGGCAGCAGCTCGCCGGTCGCCAGAAAATGCTCGATTTCACGGAATATCCACGGCCGCCCCTGCGCCGCGCGGCCGATCATCAGCGCGTCTGCGCGCGTGTACTCGAGCACCTGCTTGGCTTTTTGCGGCGTCGTGATGTCGCCATTGGCGATGACTGGAATTTCGACCTCAGCCTTCACTGCGGCAATGGTGTCGTATTCGGCGTCCCCGCTGTAGCCGCAGGCGCGCGTGCGGCCGTGTACCGCGAGCGCCTGGATGCCGCAGTCAGCAGCGATGCGTGCCACGCGCAGCGCGTTGCGGTGCTCACGGTCCCAGCCGGTGCGTATCTTCAGCGTGACCGGCACAGCGACTGCTTTGACGACGGCTTCGATAATGCGCGCCACCAGCGGCTCGTCCTGCAAGAGCGCAGAGCCGGCCATGACATTGCATATTTTCTTCGCCGGACATCCCATGTTGATGTCGATGATCTGCGCGCCGTTATCGACGTTGTACTGCGCGGCGCGCGCCATCATCTGCGGATCAGCACCGGCGATCTGCACCGAGATCGGATCAACTTCGCCTTCATGATTGGCGCGCCGCATGGTTTTCTCGGAGCCCCACAGCAGCGAATTGCTCGCCACCATCTCGGACACGGCCATGCCCGCGCCCATGTGCTTGCAGAGCTTGCGAAACGGCCGGTCCGTCACGCCCGCCATGGGCGCCACGATCAAATTATTCTTGAGTAAATGAGTGCCGATGCGCATGGTTCAGAATGAATTGATCGCGGTGCTATTCCCGGGGAAGGCCGCCATTGTAATCTCGTCACCGTGGCAAGAAAAGCGACCCGGCGAACTATTTTTCAGCCGTTGATGCCGAACAACATGCGTCGCGACAGAAACGATTTTGCGAGGGGCAGCGCGCCGAAAGCGGCAAGCCCCAGACTGCGGGCATGCGCCAACAGCGGGATATCTTTGCGAAACAAACGGATCAGCGAATCAGTGAATAAAATGGTAGCGATGCGGTCGAAACGGCGGCGCGAGAGGTACGCCTGCAACACCGCAGCGGTGCCGACATCGGGTCCGCGGCACGCGATGAGCGCGTGCGCCAGCTCCCACGCATCGCGCAATCCCAGATTGAAGCCCTGGCCGGCAACAGGATGCAGCGTCTGCGCGGCATTGCCAATTAAAACGGTGCGCAGCGCCATCGGCTGCGGTGCATATTTGAGCGCCAGCGCAAACACCAAGCGCCGGCTGGGCGCGCTGAATGCGCCGAGCGTGCCGCCGAACGCATCACGCAGGCGCTGGCAGAACTGTTGGTCGTCGAGCGCGGCCAGTTGCTGCGCCTGCGCCGGCGGCAACGTCCATACCACCGACCAGCCGCGCGCGGTGGGCAGCAAGGCGAGCGGACCGCCTTCAGTAAAGCGCTCGAAGGCACGGTTGTGGTGCGATTGCTCACTTACCACATCGAACACCAGCGCACTCTGCCCATAGTCGCGCCGCTTCACTGGAGCCAGATTGAGCTCGGCTCCGCCATCGGCGATCACCGCAAGGCGCGCGCATACCGCCTCCCTCGTAGCGGCGCCCTGTAACGTGAGTGTCGCCTGCGCGGCCTCACGCTCGACCGCATGCACCGCGCGGCCCGACATCAGCTCCACCGGCGTGTCTGAGAGGGCGGCACGCAGTGTGTTTGCAAGCACGTAGTAGGGCACGACATAGCCCAACGCCGGGACGCAGGACGCTGCGGCGCTCAAATGCGCGCGCCCGTAGCCGCCTTGCTGCGAAACATGGATATCGATGATCGGTGTCGCCGCGGGCACGAGCGCTTCCCACACGCCGAGCCGCTCGAGGATCAACCGGCTGCCGTAGGCGAGCGCGATGGCACGCCCGTCCGTTTCGGCCGCGCCTGGTGCGCGCGCTTCGACCAGCGCAACCCGCAACTGGGTCGTACGCAGCGCCAGAGCAAGCGCAGCACCGACCGGGCCGCCGCCCGCAATCACCACGTCGAAGGTTTCAGCCACCGCTTTGCATCAGCGCTTCGATGTCCGCCACGGACTTGGGGGCGCCGTGCGACAACACCTCGTAACCGTCCGCCGTCACCAGCGCGTCGTCCTCGATGCGGATGCCGATGTTTTCAAATGCCACCGGCACCCCCGGTCCGGGACGTATATAGCAGCCCGGCTCCACCGTGAGCACCATCCCCGGCACCAGGGGCCGCCACTGCTGGTCGTGCTTGTAGTCGCCCACGTCATGCACGTCGAGCCCCAGCCAGTGCCCGGTGCGATGCATATAGTAGGGTTTATAGCTTTCACTCTCGAGCACCGCATCCAGGCTGCCATGGCACAGCCCGAAATCGATCAGCCCGCGCGCGAGCACGCGCACCGCGGCCTCATGCCCGGCATTCCAGTGCGCGCCGGGTCGGACCTCGGCCAGCGCCGCGGCCTGCGCCGCCAGCACCAGCTGATAGACGTCGCGCTGCGCGGCGCTGAAGCGCCCGCTCACCGGAAAGGTGCGCGTGATATCGGAAGCGTAGCCCTCATATTCGCAACCGGCGTCGATCAGCAGCAGATCGCCGGCATTGAGCACGGCATCGTTTTGCACGTAATGAAGCACGCAGGCGTTGGCGCCGCCAGCCACGATCGGCGTGTACGCGGGTGCCTGCGCGCCCTGCACGCGAAATTCGTGCAGCAGCTCGGCTTCGATCTCAAACTCGCGCCGCCCGGGCCGGGTCGCGCGCATCGCGCGCCGGTGCGCGGCCACGGCGATCGCGCCGGCGCGCCGCATGGCCGCGATCTCGTGCCGATCCTTGCACACCCGCATTTCGCTGATCGCCGCACGCACGTCGCGGATCGCATCCGGCGCACGCACGCCGCTACGCGCACGGGCGCGCAGCGCATTGAGCCAGGAAAACACGCGCGCGTCCCAGCGCGCATCGTCGCCGAGGTGGCAATGCAGCGCCGGCTGATTGGCGAGCAGCTCCGGCATCAGTGCGTCGAGTTCTGAGATCGGATGGCACTCGTCGAAGCCGAAGGCGGTGCGCGCCGCCGCGCAGCCGTAACGGTAACCGTCCCAGATCTCACGCTCGGGATCTCGCTCGCGGCAAAACAGCACGCTCCTGGGCTCTCGTCCTCCGATGATGGCGAGCACCGCTTCGGGTTCCTGAAAACCCGTGAGATAGTAAAAATAGCTGTCGTAGCGGTAGGCATAATGCGCGTCGCCGTTACGGACGCATTCCGGCGCCGTGGGCACCACGACCACGCCTTCGCGCAGCGACTCGATGAGCCGGGCGCGGCGCTGGGCGTAGATGCCTTGGTTCGGATTTGCGTCGGAGGGCAACAACATGCGCGGATTATAAGCCGGCACCCGGGCCAGCGCGCGCCGCGAGTTGTGCGTTGATCCGCTCCAGCCGTTCTGGGGTGCCGACGTCATGCCAGCACCCGCGGTAATGTTCCCCGGTCACGTGTGCACCTTCGATTTCTGCGCGCAGCAGCGGAGCCAGGGCCGCACGGGTTCCCGGCGCGATCTGCGCAAAAAACTGAGGGCAGTATGCGGCGATGCCGCTAAAGGTCAGCCGCGATCCCGTGCACGCAACGCGGCAGCCATCCAGCGCAAAATCACCGTCGCGGTGGTGCGGCGGATTGTCGACCAGCACCAGGTGCGCCAGCGTGGCTGACGCGACCAGTTCAGCGACCGCAGCGGCCAAGCGCTCGTAAGGATAATCGCTGTAGATATCGGCGTTGACGACGGCGAACGGCGCCGCGCCGAGCAGGTGCAGTGCGTACGCGATGCCGCCGGCGGTTTCCAGCGGCTGCGCCTCGCGCGTATAGAAAATGCGCGTGTCAAAGCGCGTACCATCGCCCAGCGCCGCCTCGATCTGATCGCCCAGATGCGAACAATTGATCACGAGTTCGCTGAAACCAGCGGCCCGCAGCTTTTCCACATGCCACACGATGAGCGGCTTGCCGCCGATCTCGAGCAGGGGTTTGGGCACGCGGTCGGTAAGCGGACGCATGCGCTCGCCGCGGCCGGCCGCCAAGATCATGGCCTTCATGAAGCGGCCGGCGCCTCACTACCGCGCTCGATGTGGTCGAGCAGGGGAAGCAGGGGATTGAGTTCCCGGTAGCGCGCCGCGGCACTGCGCAGATAGCGGATGAAGCGCGGTGCGTCCCTCAGGTAATCGTCCTTGCCGTCGCGATATTTCAGGCGCGCAAAGATGCCCAACACTTTCAGGTGACGCTGCACGCCCATCCATTCGAAATCGCGGTAAAAATCCTCGAAGCTAGGACCCACCGGCAGCCCCGCGCGCTGCGCCTGGCGCCAGTAGCGCGCCGTCCACTCCAGCACGCGCTTTTCCTCCCAGCTGATGAAAGCGTCCTTGAACAGCGACAGGATGTCATAGCTGATCGGCCCCAGTACCGCGTCCTGAAAATCCAGCACGCCGGGATTGGGCTCGCACACCATGAGGTTGCGCGGCATGTAGTCGCGATGCACGTAGACCGTAGGCTGAGCGAGATTGTTGGCGAGCACCTTTGCAAACAGCTGGTCCAGCGCCGCCTGCTGCGCGCCGCTCAGCGCGACGACGCGATGGCGCCGCACGTACCATTCGGGAAAGAGCTCGATCTCGCGCCTCAGCAACGCCTCGTCGTAGCACGGCAGCGCGCCGGGCGTCGTGGCGAGCTGCCAGCGCACCAGCGCGTCGATCGCGTCGGCAAACAGACGCTCCGCACTCGATTCGTTGAGCGCCTGCAGATAACCGCTGCCCCCGAGGTCCGAGAGCAGCAGGAAGCCGCGCTGGTAATCGTGCGCATAGACTTCAGGGACGTGCACGCCGGCGCGCGCCATCAGGCCCGCGATGCGCACAAAAGGTTCGCAGCTCTCGCGCTCGGGAGGCGCATCCATCACGATCGACGTGCGGCCGCCCGTGGTCACGCGGAAATAGCGCCTGAAGCTGGCGTCCGTTGACGCCCGCTCAAGCTTGAAGGACGTTGTGTCCAAGCGCTGCTCAAGCCAGCGCCTGAGCTCGTCGTCACGGTTCACGCGTTTGCCTAATTCGGGAAATTGTGCGATTTTATCACCCCTGCCTACCCATATTAAAAAAGGAAACTCTGAGCCGTGCAGTGAGGCTTCCCCGCTCGCGCAGTAAATGCGCGGATCACGCACGCGGCCCGTTCGGTTGCTTCTACATGAGAATCTGGCGTTACCTTCTACTGCTGGCCGCGCTGGCGTGCGCTGATGCGCATGCCGCTGACGGCGATTCACTGGGATTGAAACCGGGGGCGGGCGGCATCGATCTCAAGCTGCAGCGCTCGCTGGTAGCGCTGCCTGCCGACAGCAAGGACGAGTTGCCGCTGTTCATCTCGGGCGACTCGGTGCAGGGGCACCAGGACCGTGAGATCGAGGCCGAAGGCTTGGTACGTCTGCGGCGCCGCGGTCAGGCCATGTCTGCCGACTGGCTGCGCTACGATGCGCCGGAAAACGAGGTCAACGCGCGCGGCAACATCCTGCTTGAACAGCGCGGCGACGTCCTCCGGGGCGCGCGCCTGCGCCTGAATCTGGACACCGAGCGCGGAGCGCTGGACGCCGCCCAGTATGAGATGCAAACGTCTGCCACCCGCGGCCACGGCAAAGCCGAGCGCATCGATTTCGAGGGCCCTGGCAAATACCGCGCCGAGAGCGGCGATTACAGCACCTGCGATGTGGGCGCGGAGGACTGGTTCGTGCGCGCTAGCGACCTCGAAATCGACAAGGGACGGCAACTCGGGACGGCGCGCAATGCGAGCGTGGTGTTCCTGGGGCAAACCATCCTCTATGTGCCTTACCTGAGCTTCTCGCTCGACCGCCAGCGCAAGTCGGGTTTCCTGTCGCCAACCATGGGCAGCACCGGCAACTCTGGCATTGAATTGTCGATCCCCTATTACTGGAACATCGCGCCGAACATGGACGCAACGGTCACTCCGCGCCTGATGAGCAAGCGCGGCCTGATGCTGAGCAATGAATTCCGCTACCTGGAGCCCAACCTCTCGGGCCTGGCGCGCTTCGAAGCGCTGCCCAGCGACCGCGTCAAGCACGACGACAACCGCTATGCATTTACCCTCCTGCACAATCAGGCCCTGGGCATGGGCTGGAACGGAAACCTGAATATCCAGAAGGTCTCTGACGATAATTACTTCACCGACCTGTCGACGCAGATCGCGGCAACTTCGCAGACCATACTGCCGCGCTCCGGCACGATCAGCAAAGGCGGCACCTGGGGCGGCGACGGCACGTGGAACGCCGCCACACTGGTGCAGCGCTGGCAGACCCTGCAGACCGATCCGGCCAACCCGGTTTCCGCGCCATACAATCGCACCGGCCTCGCATTCAACGCCGCCAAACAAAATCTCGGGGCGCTCGATTTCGATCTAAACAGCAGCTTCGACGATTTTGCCCATACCACGCTCACCAACGGCCGGCGTGCGGTCGCATATCCGCGCTTCGCACTGCCGCTGCAGACCCCTTACGCGTACCTGACGCCCCGCGCGGGGATGCACCTCACCCGCTACAGCCTGGATCAGAACGCGCCGGACCAGCAGATAAAAAACCGCAGCGTGCCGATCTTCTCGACCGACAGCGGCATGGTATTCGAACGCACGGGCTCCCTCTACGGCCAAAGCGTGAAACAGACGCTGGAGCCGCGGCTCTACTATGTCTATATCCCGACGCGCGCGCAGAACCAGCTGCCCAATTTCGACAGCGCGCTGCAGGACATCAATTTCGCCACGCTCTACTCGGAAAACCAGTACAGCGGCAGCGACCGCATCAACGACGCCAACCAACTGACCGCGGGCCTGACTTCCAGAGCGCTCGAGGCCGAAAGCGGCGTCGAGCGCTTCCGCGTCGGGGTCGCGCAGCGCTATTACTTCAAGAAGCAGGACGTCGTGCTGCCCGGCGTGACCGCGCGCAGCAGCTCGAATTCTGATCTGCTGGCCGTGGCGAACGGCACGATCGCGCCGCATTGGACCATCGATGCCGGCTGGCAGTACTCGACGGATATGTCCCAGACCCAAAGGATCAACAGCGGCGTGCGCTACCAGCCGGAACCTGGGAAAACGCTCAACCTCACCTACCGCTACATCAACGGCGCGCTGCTCACCACCAACCAGTTCGCCAGCGTCAGCACGCAGAACAACACCCTGCGCCAGATCGACGTGTCCACGCAATGGCCGCTGTCGGCGCGGATGAGCTTCGTCGGGCGCTGGAATTATTCGGTCCAGGACGCGAAGCTGGTCGAAGGCCTGGCCGGCATTGAATACAGCATAGACTGCTGGGCGATTCGCGTGGTGGCCCATAGTTTTGCCACCGCCGCCACCAATCAGGTAACCTCCATATTCCTGCAGCTGGAATTGAACGGGCTATCGAAAATCGGCTCCAACCCACTGGACCTGCTGCGGCGTAACATCACCGGTTATACCCGGCAGGAAGCACAACCCACGCGCACCGGCAATGTTTATCCGTAGCGCCTTTGTAGAAATTTAACAATGATGTCAGTAATCATACGTCGCGCCGCAGCAGCGGCCGGCTTCTCCGTGCTTGCGCTGTGCTGCAGCCTGCAGGCCGCAGAGCAGGTGAATCCTGCCCGCAAGGTCATCGCGCTCGACCGCATCATCGCGATCGTGAACGATGACGTCATCACCAAGCAAGAGCTCGACGACCGCGTGGCGCTTGCGCGCAAGGAGTTGCGCGACCAGAACACCCCGGAGCCGCCGGCTGAAGTGCTCGCCCGACAGACGCTCGAGCGCATGATCTATATGCGCGTGCAGCTGCAGTACGCGAAGGAAACGGGGTTGCGCGTCGACGACGCCGCGCTCGATGCCGCCATCAACCGGATCGCCGAGGGCAACAAGATGCGGGTGGAGCAATTGCGCGATACGCTGGAAAAGGACGGCATGCGCTTTGCGCAGTTCCGCGAAGACATTCGCGACGAGATCGCGGTGAGCCGGTTGCGCGAACGGGAGGTAGACAACAAGATCATCATCACCGATAGCGAGGTCGACTCCCTGCTGGCGAGTTCGCAGGGACCGGGGGCGACTCCTGAGGAATACAATCTGCTGCATATCTTGGTGCGTGTGCCCGAGCAGGCAAGCCCCGAACAGCTGCAGGCGCGCCGCGCGCGCGCCGAACAGGCCTTGGGCCAGATCAAGGCCGGCACCGACTTCCGTCAGGTGGCCGCCAGTTTTTCCGACGCGCCGGACGCGGTGCAGGGTGGAGCGATGGGTTGGCGGGAATTCGCGCAATTGCCCACCCTGTTTGCGCAGGCCGCAAAGGTGCTCAAAGCAGGTGAGGTGAGCACCATACTCAGCAGCCCCAATGGCTTTCATATCCTGCGGCTGCTGGACCGCCGCACCCAGGGCGCGCCCCTGATGGTATCGCAGACCCACGCGCGTCACATACTGATCAAGACCAGCGAGCTCGTCTCGGAGGCCGATGCGCGCGACCGCGTGATCAAACTGAAAGAGCGGCTGGACAATAACGCCGATTTTGCCGAACTCGCGCGGCTGCAGTCGGAGGATGCAAGCGCCAGCCGCGGCGGCGACCTGGGCTGGCTCTCCCCTGGGGACACCGTTCCGGAATTCGAGAATGCCATGAACGCATTGAAGGCGGGCGAAATCAGCGCGCCGGTGCGCACGCCCTTTGGGTGGCACCTGGTTGCGGCGCTCGAGCGCCGCAACCAGGACATGTCGCAGGAACAGCAAAGGCTGCGCGCGCGCCAAGCGTTGCGTGTACAGAAAAGCGACGAAGCCTATCAGGAATGGGTGCGTCAGCTGCACGACAAAGCGTTCGTGCAGTACCGGCTGGAAGACAAGTAAACGCGGCGTGCTGAATGATGAGACGGTGAACGCCACGAACCATGCAGCGCTGCGCCGGCCCGTGATAGCGGTCACCGCGGGGGAACCGGCCGGCATCGGCCCCGAGCTGTGTGTGCTGCTCGCCCAGCAGGTGCAGGCCGAAACGCTGGTCATCATCGCCGACCGCACGTTGCTCGCCGAGCGCGCACACCTGCTCGGACTTCCCTGGAAAAGCCTGCCCTCCGACCTCGCCGACTGCGCGTTTGAACCCGGCGCCATGCGCGTAGCGCATGTTCCGCTGCGCGTGCCCGCGAGCGCCGGCAAACTCGATCCTGCCAATGCGCGCTACGTGCTAGACACGCTCGACTGCGCCATCGACGGCTGCTTAGGAGGCCGCTTCGACGCGCTCGTAACGGCTCCGGTGCACAAAGGCATCATCAACGACGCCGGCATCGCGTTTACCGGCCACACCGAATATCTAGAGCAGCGCACCGGCGCACCGCAGGTCGTGATGATGCTGGCGGGCGGCGGGATGAGGGTGGCACTCGCTACCACCCACGTAGCAGTCAAAGACATTGCTGCTGCTATCACCCCTGAGATACTGGAGCGCACCCTGCGCGTGCTGCACGCCGACCTGCAGACGCGTTTCGGGATCGCCGATCCGCGCATCGCGGTTGCGGGCCTGAATCCGCACGCAGGCGAATCGGGGCATATGGGACGCGAGGAGATCGAAGTCATCATCCCGGTGCTGGAGCGCCTGCGCAGAGACGGCATGACGCTCAGCGGCCCTCTGCCTGCGGATACCTTGTTTACGCAGGAGCGCTTGGCGGGCTGCGACTGCGTGCTCGCGATGTACCATGACCAGGGGCTGCCGGTCCTCAAGTATGCAAGCTTCGGACATGCGGTTAACGTCACGCTTGGGTTGCCGATCGTACGCACCTCGGTCGACCATGGCACCGCACTCGACATCGCCGGCAAAGGCACCGCCGATGCGGGCAGCTTGCACGCCGCCATTGCCATGGCCGCCGAACTCGCGCGCACCCGGCGCTAGTCTGCTGCTCGCGAAATCGTTAAATCGTGCAGCACCGCGCGCGCAAGAGGTTTAGCCAGAATTTTCTGATGGACGCCGGCGTCATCGCGGCCATCGTCTCGGCGCTGCGACCCATGCCCGGGGAAAAGATCGTCGAGATCGGCCCCGGACTGGGCGCGCTCACGCGCCCGTTGCTGGCCGCAGCACGCGAGTTGCATGCCATCGAAATCGATCGTGATCTGGCGCGCCTGCTCGAAAACGAGTTCACTCCCGGCCTCGTCCTGCATACCGCCGACGTATTGGCCTTCGACTTCGCGCAACTCGGCACAGATCTGAGGGTGATCGGCAATCTGCCGTATCACATTTCAACGCCGGTGCTGTTCCATCTCGCGGCATTCGGCGCGCGCATCCGCGACATCCACGTGCTGCTGCAAAAGGAGGTCGTCGCGCGCATGGCCGCCGCGCCCTCGGACACGGACTACGGGCGCCTGTCGGTGATGCTGCAGTACCGGTTTACCGTCGAGCCGCTGTTCGATGTGCCGGCCGCGGCGTTCAATCCACAGCCCAAAGTCGACTCCACCGTCGCGCGCCTCACGCCGCTGCGACCGTTGCCGCACCCGACGCAAGACGAAGCGGTGTTCGAGCGCGTGGTCGCCGCCGCGTTCATGCAGCGGCGCAAGATGCTGCGCAATTCGCTCGCCGCGTTCTGCTCGGAAGCGGAATTTGCGTCGCTCGGGCTGGCGCCAACGGTACGCGCCCAGGACCTAAGCGTCGCGCAATACGTGGCGCTGGCAAACCATGTCGCGCAGCGCGACGGCTGAGGAGCGTACAGCTCAAGGCTTAAATTTGGCACAGCGTTGCGCCACGGCGCGGCACCGAATCCGCGCATCACTCATTCGCCGAACGATGCGCGGCGATCGTTACAGCGGCACCATCTCAAAATCTTCCTTGCGCGCGCCGCACTCCGGGCAGGTCCAGTTCAACGGCACGTCGACCCAGCGCGTGCCGGGCGCGATGCCTTCTTCGGGCAAGCCGGCCGCCTCGTCGTAGATGAAACCGCACACCAAACACATGTACGTCCTGTAGATGCCCGCTGCCGGCGCTGTCATTGTGCGCACCAATCTAAGCTAAAATGTCATTTTAGCGATCGTCAACGTTTCTTTCCAATCATCGGCCCGGCCATGGAATCTTCTGCACCTACGCAACTACCGCCCATCGTACTGGCGTTCGCGGCAACAGATCCGAGCGGCGGCGCCGGCCTGCAAGCCGATATACTGACGCTCGCCAGCATGGGCTGTCATCCCTTGTCGGTCGTGACCGCAGCCACCATACAGGACACGATGGGAGTAGAGGACGTCATGGCGCTTGATGCGCAGTGGGTCGCCGATCAGGCGCGCTGCGTGCTCGAAGATATGCCGGTGGCGGCGTTCAAGATCGGCATGGTGGGCAGCGTGGAGAACATTGCCGCCATCGCCGAAGTTGTCTCCGATTACCCGGAAATTCCGCTGGTGCTCGACCCGGTGCTGAGTTCCGGGCGCGGCGATGAACTCGCCAGCGAGGACATGATCTCCGCGCTGCGCGAACTGCTGATCCCGCAGGCGACCATCATCACTCCGAACAGCATCGAGGCGCGGCGCCTGGTGCAGGAGGATGGCGAAGATGAGATCGATCTCGACGAATGCGCGCGCCGCCTGCTGGCGCAGGGCTGCGAATACGTGTTGATCACAGGCACCCACGAAAATACCCAGCAGGTGGTCAACAAGCTCTATGGCCAGGATGGGGTGGTGCGCAGCGACACCTGGGAGCGGTTGCCCGGGAGCTATCACGGTTCCGGGTGCACGCTCGCTTCGGCTATTGCGGCGACGATTGCAAACGGCCTCAGCGTGGAGGACGCCGTGAAAGACGCGCAGGAGTACACCTGGCAAACGCTGAAATCCGGTTTCCGCCCCGGCATGGGCCAGTACATTCCGGATCGCTTGTTTTGGGCGCGTGAAGAGGACGCTGGCGATGAACCGGATCGGTGAGGCGCCTTTGGGACAGCGGCTGCCTCTTAAGCGCGGAATGAATTCGGTCAGCGGGCTGTACGCAATTACGCCCGATTGCGCCGACACCGCAGTGCTGTGCGCAATGGTGAGCTCCGCGCTTGCCGGAGGGGTGCGGGTGGTGCAATACCGCAACAAGACTGCGACTCCCGCGTTGCGTCGGGCTCAGGCAGTTGCCCTGCTGGAGTTATGCCGGGCGCGCAGCGCGCTGCTTATCGTCAACGACGATGTGGCACTCGCATGTGCAATCGGCGCCGACGGTGTGCACATAGGCGCCGATGATCCGGCGCTCGCCGAAGCGCGCGCCCGCGTCGGTGACGAGAAAATTATCGGGGTCTCGTGTTACGACCAATGGAACCGTGCTGTCGAAGCGGCCGCATGCGGCGCCGACTACGTCGCTTTCGGGAGCATGTATGCATCGCGCGTCAAGCCGGGCGCAGTGCGCGCCCCGCTGCAGCTGCTGAGCGACGCACGCACACGCTTGGGATTGCCGGTAGTGGCGATCGGCGGCATCAACACCTGCAACGCCGGCGCGCTCATCGATGCGGGTGCCGACGCAATCGCGGTAATCTCGGCGCTGTTTGACGCGCCGGATGTCGAAGCAGCAGCGCGCAATTTCACTCGCTTATTTTCGGATCGACCCCATGACTGACAGCAACGAACAATTGTTTCTCAGAGCGCAGCGCGTCATCCCCGGAGGCGTGAATTCGCCGGTGCGCGCCTTCGGCGCGGTCGGCGGCGTTCCGCGTTTCTTCACGCGCGGCAACGGCGCGCGCGTGTGGGATGTAGAAGGCACGAGCTACATCGACTACGTCTGCTCCTGGGGACCTCTGATCCTGGGTCACGCACATCCGAAAGTCGTGGAGGCGGTACAGCGTGCGGCGGTCGACGGCCTGAGCTTCGGCGCGCCGACTGCGGGCGAGGTCGAACTCGCAGAGTTGTTGTGCAAACGCGTCCCGGGTGTCGAACAAGTGCGGCTGGTGAGCTCGGGAACCGAAGCGACGATGAGCGCCATCCGGCTCGCCCGCGGTTTTACCGGGCGTCCCAAGATCATAAAATTCGAAGGCTG
>CAIVHG010000010.1 GCA_903905655.1 uncultured beta proteobacterium
GATCTAGGCGATCACGCGCTCGCGGCCGCTGGTCGCCTTTGCCGCACCAGAGATGGCCGGCACGTTGCACCCCAACCCGAGCAGAAAAGGCACCGCGACGCCGCCATGCAGGCCGATCTGGTGGAAGCCGCGGTCAACCACAAAGGCGATGCGGTGCATCAATCCGGCCTCTTCCAGTGTCACCAGCAGCATGACCAGCGGAATCATGTAGGGCACCACGATGCCAACCAGGCCGATGAGACCATCGGCCACCGCACGCGCAACCACGCCTGCGGTCGAGTGAGGCTGCCAATCGGCCAATGCTTCGGTGAGACGCGCGGTGGTCATCGAATCTATCCAGCCGCTGATCTCGAATACCACGAAAAGCACCGCGGCGAATACGGCGAGACTGCCGATCAGGCCCCATTGCGGATGCAGGAACAGTTCATCCAGCCAATAGCGCCAGCCGCGGCCCTCGTGCGGCGCACCCATGCGCGTGCTGGCCTCGAACAGGGTAGCGGCGCGGTGATGGCGGTCGGCGTGCAGTTCTTCGTCCAGCGGGCGCGGCAGTTTGCCCGCCGCTTCGCTGCGCAACTGCTCCAACTGCGGCAGCATCTGCGGGAAGTGCTGTTGCAATTCGTCCTGAAAATACGCGTCGCCCGAGGCGAACTGCATCAGCAGCAATGCGTGCGGCACGCGAAACGCCGCCTGAATCTCCGGGCGGTTCAGCGCCAGGCTCAGGGGCTGCAGGCTGTCGCTGATGTGCCTGCTCGCCGGTTGGGGCAAGGGACAGGCGGCCGCGCGCACCGCAGCGACTGCGGTGGTGAACAGTTGCGAGATGCCCTGGCCCATCAGCGCCACGGTAGGCACCACCGGCATGCCGAGGAGCTTCTCCAGGGCCTTGACGTTGATGTGCAGGCCCTTGTCCCAAGCCTCGTCCATCATGTTCAGCGCGATTACCATCGGCCGGCCGAGCTGGGACAGTTCCAGCGTGAGTTCCAGATGGCTCTCCAGCGCCGTGGCGTCGACCACCTGCACGATCAGGTCGGGCGGCGCGAACGGCGCCGGCGGCCCGTCCGGCTCGTGCAGCGATATGGGCGGGCGCTCGTCGCCCCACAGCAGGTATTTCAGCGCCGCTCGATCGTCTTCTCCCGGGTGGTGCAGCGAGCCTATGCTCGGCAATTCGATCAGGCTCGCTTCGTCGAAACCGATCTGAACCAGGCATTCGCCGTAGGCGCGCTGTGTGCCGGCCAGCCGCCCCGTATGCGGCGCCGTGCTCGACACGGCGTTGAACAGCGTGCTTTTGCCGGCGTTCGGCATGCCGACCAGCGCGATGCGCAGGCGCCGATCGCCGCGCAGCAAGGGTGTTCGCAACGGCACCCTGGTTTCAGATGTGGCCATCAGCTTGCCCTTGGCAATAAAGCGGCAGATGGAGTACGAACTGCCCGCTCATCGTTCGGGCGCCGCGGTTGCACTCAGACGCGCGCGCACCATCTGGATATGGCTGCGCAAGGAGTAGAGTTCGTCCGCATAGGAAAGCGGTACGGCGATGTGCTGCGCCTTGGCGTCGAGCTTGTTGACTTCGTCCAGCAGTTCAGTCGGTGTGGCCTTGTTCGTTCTGAGCGCATCTTCGATCTCGCGCAACTGCCGGTACCAGCGGAAAACGCGCGAGCGAACGCGGAACTCGTACAGCGGCGGCACCACGCGCGCAAGCGGGATCAGCACGGCGATGATGGACAGCAGCACCACCCACATGCGGTCGACCAGGTTGGCAAGCCAGAAAGGCAGGTAACGCTGCAACAGCGGCGGGCCGTTGCGATAGTAGCGCTCGGCCTCCTTGGCCAGCGGCAACTCCGTGTTCTGCGATGATGGAAATTGCCCGGCGCGTGCGAGCCAGCCGGTGCCGCCGTGTATTTTGTGCGCCGCTTGCACGAACAATTGCAGCAGCGCCGGATGCGTGTCCTCGCGCGCCACCAGCGCGGTGGTGGTGGCGACGAGAGGCAGGTCGCGCTCGGGCAGGTTCCGGGCGAGATCCATCACGCCGCGCGGCAGCACCACCGGGGAGAGGAATGGAAGGCGTCGCGCGTAGGCCTCGGCCTGCGCGAATTCAAACATTTTTACACCCGGAGTCTGCAGCAGCATCTGCACCATGAGCGATTCGGGGGCAGCCGCAAGCGCCATCGCGTCGAGTTCGCCCGCGAGCAGCGCCATCACCGCGGGTGTTTGCTCCAGGCGGCTTTCGTTCAAGCTCGTGCGCTCGATGCCGTTGGCGTGCAGCAGCTTGCCCATGAGGCCGATCACGCCGCTGCCGCGCGCGCCCACGTTCACGCGCCAGCCGCGCAGCTCGGCCAGCTGCGTCAGCGTCGCGCTGCGGTTCAGGCGCTTTGCCGTTTCGCCGCGGTAGAACAGCCATACCGGCTCGAGATAGAGATTGCCCAGCGACGTGAGGGGCACGCCGCTTTGTTCTTCGTCGGCGGCGCGAACGGCGTCGCTAGAACCGCCGCGCACGAAAGCCAGGTCCACTTTCTGCGCCGGGTCGCGCAGCAAGCGCCGGTTCTCCGACGATCCCTGCGTGGGCTTGAGCACCACCTCGATTCCGTAGCGTTTGAGCTCGGCCGCGTAGCGCTTGCCGAATTCGGCATAGTCGCTTTGCTCCGGGCCGGTCGCGAGCACCACGCGCCTGGGCGGTGCCGGATCGAGCAGGAAATAGGCGCCGGTCAGCAGCGCCAATGTAATGAGCAGGAAGGGCCCGGCGGTGGCGACGAGGTCGCGCACCGAGAGCAGGGTGTTTCGGATCAGGCGGGGCATGCGCGCAAGCATAGCCGAAAAGCATAGCTGAAATCGGCGTTTGTCTGGCGGATAGAATCGCCGGGCTTCGAGTTGTCGATGCGCGGCGAGGCGCGCAGCGCCCTTCGCCCTAATCGCGCATATTGCCCGCAAAGTCATGGACTTCTGCATCCAGAGCCGGTAGACTGCGCGCCTTTTCGCCTACTCCTGATCTCCCCTACGCTCCCATGGTTGCCGCTGCTCTGCCCGTCGCTACCCAAACTGCCGAAACCGACACTGCTCGCGCGGGTACGGAGCGGATCGCGCGCGAAATGGCGCGGCGCCGGACCTTCGGCATCATCGCGCACCCGGACGCGGGCAAGACGACGCTGACGGAGAAGCTGCTGCTGTTTTCAGGCGCCATCCAGCTTGCCGGCACGGTGAAGGCCCGGAAGAGCCGGCGGCACGCGACCTCGGACTGGATGGAGATCGAGAAGCAGCGCGGGATTTCGGTGGCGAGCTCGGTCATGCAGTTCGATTACCGCGGCAGCGTGGTCAACCTGCTCGATACCCCCGGGCACCAGGATTTTTCCGAGGATACCTATCGCGTGCTCACCGCAGTCGATTCCGCGCTGATGGTGATCGATGCGGCCAAGGGCGTGGA